>NZ_JAAHFV010000298.1:0-7988 GCF_010672755.1 Moorena sp. SIO1F2 | reverse complement strand
TCCTAGATTCTGTGTAACCATTGAGTATAGGGATGCTGAACTAAATTGGAGTTGAAGTATCTCGGATCATCAGAGACTTCAACTCCAATCCATTCTGGTAGTTCAATGTCCTGATTTTCATCAGTTAGTTCAACTTCTGCCAAAATTAATCCTTGATTATCCCCAGCAAACTCATCCACTTCCCAAATCAAGCCAGCGTGTTCAATTTTATAACGAGTTTTCTCAATTAAGGGACCCTGGCACAAAGTATCGAGCATTTCTTGAGCATCCGAGCCTGGGATAGGGTACTCATACTCTTTTCTAGAAAAACCCACCTTGGGACTTTTGATAGTAAGATATCCTTGATCTCCCACCAGGCGCACCCGGACAGTAGTGCGGTTAGTTGTACGAATGTAACCTTGGCGATAAACACTACCAGTGCCTAGTTTCCGCCACTCTTCGCCTTTTACTAGAAATTTGCGTTCAATTTCCGTTGCCATGGGTAAAAAGTATAGTGTGAATGGGTATTATTAGTCATTGGTTAATTTAAAATTGACCATTGTTAATTGATTATTGTTGATTGTCAATTTTAAAATCAGAGCAAATCAGAACCATTATGCTTATTGCTATAGTAATCAAAAAGTTTACAATCTTGCTTATTTAGTTAGCGATCGCTTCATATTAAACTACCCGACTTAATCCGGATTCATTTATTATCCCAAGAAATATAAAAATAGAGAGCCAATTTCCTAGAGTTCCTCTATGAGTAAATCTACGGTGCGGCTAATGTAAGTAAAATTATCAGGATAAACATTGATGTCCCAACAATCAACAACCGAAAATAGTGGAGCAGCAGCATTAATTGATGAAATGAAAAAATTTGCCAAATTAGCTGAAGAGTTAGAAAAACAAACCAAAGAGTCTAGCGAACAAGGCTATTCAGGCAAAGGCCATAACATCTGGTGAACGAGTATAGTTAGGATAAAAGAAATATACTCACACTCTTATTGATTGGCTAAACTAATGTAGGGTAAACGAGTGTAGGGTGAACGGGTAAGTTAAAGATTTTCAGGTTTAGGAATTGGGATGACTACGAGCAAGATTTTCACCCGATTACCACACTCGGTCACCCCACACCCTCTTATCCTACAGCCGTCACGCCTTCAATCTCCTCATCGGCGAGATCATATAACTCCCGTAACTTCTGTAAGGTTTCGTGATCCGGTTCCCAGAATCCTCGTCCATTTGCCTCTAACATCCGGCCTACAATATTGCGAAATGCCTCAGGATTTGCCTGTCGCAACCTCTTGGCCATTTCTTCATCCAAGGCATAAGTATCTGCTGCTTGGTCATACACCCAGTTATCTTGAAAATCAGCTGTACCCCCCCAACCAATCAATGCTGTCATCCGTTGGGAAATCTCATAAGCTCCCCCAGACCCCTGATTGGCCATCGCCTCAGCCCACTTGGGATTAAGTAACTTTGTCCGATACTCCAACCGCAACAAATCCTCTAGCTTCCGGGGTGTAGTATCCTTTGAGAAACTTTCCACAAAACTGGCATTAACGGTCTTACCCCCTTGCTTTTCGGCTGCTCGCTTCAAGCCTCCAGTATTAGCATAGTATTCTTGAATATCCGTCAGCCCATATTCGACAGAATCAATTTCCTGGACTATACGACTGGTACTTTTTAGCAGCTGCTCCATGACTTCCGGACGGGCTTGACCTTTATCTTGCCGTCCATAACTAAATACATTGCGGCTTTGCCATGTATTCGCTAATTCATCCCCGGATTCCCAATTACCATCGACTACTTGGTCATTGACCAGAGAACCATAATCCCCGGCTGGATTAGAAAACAACCGAGCAGAAACATTGTCTACCCCTTGCGATCGCAACGCTAACCCATGCTTGCGGATAAAATTCTCTTCCTCTGGTTCATCTGCCTCAGTCGCCCTACGGAACAAATCATCCAGCAGCTCAACAATATTGACAAAACTATCCCGAAAAATCCCTGAGAGATTTGCCAACACATCAATTCTAGGATGACCTACCTCAGCTAAGGGTATCAAATCATACCGTACAATCCGTCCCGTTCCCTCTTTTACAGGTACTGCACCTACTAACTCCAATAAAATCCCCAAGGACTCCCCACGAGTCTTGATCGCATCCAATCCCCATAGCATTACCGCAACAGTTTCCGGATACTCCTGATGTTCCTCAAGATGCTGGGCAATAATTTTCCTGGCCACCTCCCTGCCCCGTTCATAAGCTGCTGGAGAGGGCATCCGATAAGGATCCAAAGCGTGAATATTCCGTCCTGTTGGCAAAACCCCAGGACCATCCCGCAACAAATCCCCCCCAGGAGCCGGAGGAATATACTCGCCATTCAACCCCCGCAACAAATTCGTCAACTCCTCCCCAGTCTGCATCAACAACTCACCAATCCGTAACGCCTCTTCAACCTTCTCATCCTCGACCTGTTCACGTCCGTCTGGTGTTTGGGATTCAAATTCTCCATCCACAATGGCTTTAACCATTGCTTCCGGGACATCTTCCCCAAAATAAGCCCGAAGGTAAGACCCTAACTGTTCCGAATCAGGCACTTGACCTAGAGTGTGCAGCCCAGAGGAAAACAACCGTTGTTCCACCACTAGCAGGTAGTTGTACAACTTAACAAGATAGCGATTAAATGAATCAGCACTAAACATCTGGGCATTCTCTGGACTGAAAGCAATTCCCAAGCCCTTAGCATCCTCAAAGGGACAATCGGTATCCAAGCCACTATCGATAATTTTTTTACAAATTGCTTCTTTCAAGGCATAATTCTTTTCAGGATCCTCCCGATACTCTGAGATTAAATCTCGTAGCACTACCAACTCCTTATACAAACCAGCCCGACCATAAGGGGGTACATTATGGGAAATCAACACCCCATAACCCCGACGCTTGGCCAACATTGACTCTGAAGGATTATTGGCGGCATAGATATACAGATTCGGGATATTTCCTAGCAAAATATCCGACCAAGAATACCCCGTATTCCCCAGGGGTGAACCAGGTAACCATTCCACGGTGCCATGCATGCCAAAATGCACCACCGCATGGGCATCAAAATCATTCTGTAACCACTTATAAAAGGCCGTGTACTGGGGATGTGGGGTCAAGTCTCGCTCAAACATCAGTCGCATCGGGTCTCCAGAAATACCCAGGGGTGGTTGTACCCCAATCCAGACATTTCCTAACTCAATTCCACCAATCTCGAACTCATCCCCATTGGTTTTGATTCCTGTACCAGTCAAGGATTGCCATTGTTTTTCAATACGGGTAGTTAGCAAGTAGCCTAACCATTCTTCTAGGGTTTTAACGTTAACTGTGGTTGAAGGTTGGTGGTTGCTAGTTAAAGGTTGAAGGTTACTAGTTGAAGGTTGAAGGTTACTAGTTGAAGGTTGGTAGTTGAAGGTTGAAGGTTGAATGTTGGTTGCTGGTTGTTCGCGTAGCGTGGCCTTTTGGCCAAGGTTAGAACATTCTCCATTCAAGCTGTCACCATTCAAGCCTTCGTCTGCTGCTTTCACCCAGCGGATTAGTTCTTCTCCATCTTCTGGTAATTCTCCAACAGTGTAACCTTGTTCTTTTAGAGCGTGGAGGAATTTAAGAAGCGATCGCGGTACATTCAATAAGGCTGCTGTTCCTGTTGCTCCATACCCAGGAGGGAAACCATAGAGAATAATCGCAATTCGTCTTTGGTCTGGTGGGGTTTGTCTGAGTTGAATCCAACGCTTCACCCGTCCAGTCAGTCGCTTAACTCGTTCGGGAATCAGATAGATATTTTCTCCGACTAAACCACCTAGGGGTACAGTATCAATTGCTCCATCCAATTCCGGCAATGCATATAATACGACACTTTGCAACCCCCCAATGCCTTGTCTTGTCCAAGAGTAAATATCTTGAATCAGTAGGGGTGCAGCAATAGTATAAGGGACATTCTTAGCAGTGAGAATACGTTTCGCTACAGCCACCTGTCTTCCGGCCTCCATAGAACCAGCTGGACCCCCTACCAACGGGAAACCGATGGTAGACACAATGGCATCCACTTCGACAGCGTCTTTAGACAAGGAAGGAGTTTCTACGTTATCCAGTTGTCGCTGTTGGGTTTCATAAGCAGATGTCATCCAATCCCGCACAGCTACATGACCTTCTACACCATTGATAAAGATGGGTAAAGGAGTTAATCCAGCTTCCTCAAAGTAGCGAATTAACTGGGGAATATAAGGTTGTTTTGTAACTACATGTTTGCGATAAAGCAGAATACCAACAACAGGGTTTTCTCTAAGGTTGTGTTGAGAAGCTAGCGGGCTGGTAGGGCTTTGCCCAATAACGTTTAATTGTTTAACGTTGAAGTTTTTGTACCATTCTAGGTATTGTCGTGGGGATTCAAAATACCCGTCGTAGTCCGGATGGAGTAGCCCCATGTTGGGAGTTTCCACTGGCGGCGGAATGTCTCCCACTTTCAGGTCTAAGTATTTCTCTGCCAGGGTCCAGAACATAGATGCTACATTGTCTGAGCCACCAGCATTCCAGTAACCGTAGATAATTAGCCAATTGCGCAAGTCTTGGACTTTTCTAGCAGGAATATATTTCAGCAGCTTCGGACCAATTTTCAAAAAGCTGATATAACCTGCTAAGCGGTCTTCTTCTCGTCCGTTGCTGAATTTGTCCAGGATGAATTTTACTGGCTTGGGCATCCCCTTGGGTTTATCCCCAATTTTGAACTGACCAATTTGAGTCAGGCTCATCAGTTCTAGAGCTGACTCGAATACCAAGCGGATGGGGATGTGTTGGATGCGATCGCGTAACCATAACACTTGGTCATAATCGAATAGTAGACTACCGAAGAAGACTTGGGCATCTTGGAGGGCAGCTTCTACAGTATCAGGGTTGGCAGTGATTTCGCGATCGCTAAATACTCTAATATCCTGTTCCGGACAGCGGGAGCTAGCTAACTCAGCAGCTTTGCGGTACAAGTCAGCGTTGAAGGATTCAAATCCTGCTATCAGTACAATGCGTTTCATGGAACCCGCTCGAAATAATTCTTTACACTTTGATCATATTTGATCATAATCGTACTGATCGGCTAACCCTCCCAGTGGCCTTGGGTAAGTCATGCCATGATTGAGAATAATTGTTAATTAGACTTCGGCGCAGTTGTCGGCAACTTCGGACAAGAGAACTTTGGACAAGGGAAAAATAATTGACGAAAACAGTATCAAAAAGCGCTACTTTGCTGAGCCGAAGTTCCCTATTTTTATTAGTTTTATTTCTACATCTCAACTAATAATGCTGTAGTTGACGATTCCCCATAAGCCATTCCCAAAAATACCGGCACTATTTGGTAACTGATTAACCTGACTTGGTATCAATCATCTTGCCAGTATCATGGAAAACTGCCCGATTTTTCTAAAGTTGTGAAAAAAATTGGTCATAATCAAAGATAAAAGTCAGGTAATCATTTAGAGTTAGAGGTACTGAAGATGAGGATTTTACTAGTAGAAGATGATGAGCGGATTACCGACGCCCTTGCTGAAGACCTCACCGACCAGCATTATGTCGTGGATGTTGCCAATGATGGTCAAGAGGGTAGGGAACTAGTAGAGAGTTTCAGCTATGATTTAATTTTGTTAGATGTGATGCTGCCAAAGATGGATGGTATTACCCTTTGCCGAAAGTTGCGCTCCCAAGGCAACTCTACTCCCATTCTAATGCTGACGGCTCGGGATACCATCAGTGATAAAATTGTAGGACTGGATGCTGGTGCAGATGATTATCTAGTCAAACCCTTTGATTTAGGGGAGTTGTCCGCTAGGATGCGCGCCTTACTGCGCCGGGGAAATACTACCTTACCACCTGTACTGGAATGGGATTCCCTCCGCCTTGACCCCAGTACCTGTGAAGTGTTCTATAAAGACCGTCTCTTGTCCCTAAGTCCAAAAGAGTATGCTCTGCTGGAATTTTTCCTGCGCCATCCTCGCCGTGTGTTTAGCCGTGCTCAAATCCTGGAAAACCTCTGGTCCTTTGAACGACTACCAGAAGAAGCAACCGTTAAAGCTCATATCCGAGGTTTACGACAGAAACTCGACGCAGCAGGAGCTCCCTCTGATTTGATTGAGACAGTCTATGGTTTGGGTTATCGTCTGAAAGAAAATCCCTAATTCAATATTCAGTTGTTACTGTTGAAAGTTGGCAGGTTGAAAGTTGGCAGGTTGAACGGGATGGACGAAGTCCCGCTTTGCTGCGAAGCGCGTGGCCTTTTGGCCAAGGTTGTTCGCTTTTGGCGTTCCCGTAGGGTAGGTTGCAGGTTTAAGGTTGGTAGGTTGAAAGTTGGCAGGTTGTTCGCCTTTGGCCTTCCCGTAGGGTAAGTTGACGGCATTCGTAAAGCAACGAATGATATCAAGTATAGTTGGGGAAGTTAACGATTACCAATTACTAAAATTACTAATTACTAATTACTAATTACCAGATGTTTAAAGGTTTGCGCTGGCGTCTTTTGTTGTATTACCTGATGGTAATGGCCGCAATTTTGAGTGTATTTGGTGCGGGTGTGTATGTTTTTTTAACACAGAGTCTATACCAGCAACTTGACAAAAAACTACAGACTTTAGCCCAATCTGCTGCCCCCTCATTTACTGAAGTAGAAGTTAAAGGGAGTCAATACATTGAACAAGTTGATGAAGTCCCCTGGCGAGATATCTTTAACCGAGACAAACAAAGCTTAGAATGGTTTGATGATCAGGGGAAACTATTGGCAAGGCGAGGTGCGATTGTATTGACTTTCCCGCCAAAACTGGGTTCGTTGACTCTAGAACTCCCTGAGACATCAGAGCCGATTAGGACGTTTACAATTTCTGTTTTTAAGGACACCTCGAAACCAAGCCAACCATCCCTAGAGGGCTATATTCGAGCCAGTCAATCCACAGAGGATGTAGAAATTGTCCAAAGCCAACTATTTTGGGGATTAGGAATGGGAGGAATGATCGCTCTAGGGTTTGTTGGTATTGGTGGACTTTGGCTGACCCAGAAAGCTCTTGAGCCGATTGAGAAAAGTTTTAAAAAGCTTAAACAGTTTACTGCTGATGCGTCCCATGAATTGCGCAGTCCTTTGACAGCAATTAAAGCCTCTGTGGATGTGATGCGAAATCATCCTGAGCGCATTCATCCCAAAGATGCTAAGAAGTTAGTGGCTATTGCTAGCGCTACAGACCAGATGAGCCACTTAGCAGAAGACTTACTATTTTTAGCTCGTACTGATCCAGCCTTGTCAATTCCGACCCGAAAGTCAGTCCCCATTTCCCTCAATACAGTTTTGCATAATTTGGTGGAATTGTTAGAATCATTTGCTCAAGATAAGCAGATTACCTTAGAATATCACGGCCTGACAACAGTCTCTGTAATTGGGGATGAAGGGCAACTCACCCGTTTATTTTCCAACTTGTTAGAGAATGCCCTGCAATACACACCCCCTCAAGGAAAAGTGGTTCTTACTGTTGCCAAACAGAATCGCTATGCCCTGGTCATGATTGAGGACACTGGCATTGGTATTGCCCCTGAACATCAGCCGTTTGTGTTTGATCGCTTCTGGCGTGCGGATAAAGCTCGTTCTCACCGAGAGAGGGGTACGGGGTTGGGACTTGCGATCGCTCAAGCAATCACTCACAGTCATGGGGGAAAAATCACCCTTACGTCTCAGGTTGGGGTTGGTAGCTGCTTTCAGATACGTTTACCGCTGGTTTAGGAATATAGGCTCTAGGTTGGGATTTTCTTTTGAAAGAATTATAAAGAATTATATAGAGATCCGTGTAGGAATTAATTGTGATAATTTTTGAGGCCATATTCCCTACTCCCTACTCCCTACTCCCTACTCCCTACTCCCTACTCCCTACTCTCTAATTTATACTCCCTAATTTCTAAATTTCTTACCGACTTTTTTACTTTTGGGTAATAATATCAAAATAT
>NZ_JAAHFV010000297.1:0-8083 GCF_010672755.1 Moorena sp. SIO1F2 | reverse complement strand
GTAGTCGAAACCGCCATATCCATCTCGAAGTGCTCCTTCGGGTGGGGACGTAGCTTGAACCCTAGCTACATTGGGAGATTTCGGAATCTCCACTTCCTTGAGCGTCTTTCATCGGTCGCCCTTATCCTGACATGATATAAGATCCGTTTGTTTGATTACTTATCTTATTTCTGGGCTAGGAAAGGATACAGGTGAATAATGGGTAATCAGCAAAAGGCAATTATCCATTATTCACTATTTTTTACCTCTTCCCTCTTACCAGCTCGGAAGCTCCCAGCTCGGAAGCTCCCTAAAAACCTCACCCAAATAAGAATTGCTCTACAACTTAGAGACTGTTTATAAAGTAAATCTTAAGAAATATCGAGTACTGAATATGCGTGGTTTAAGGCGGACAGCTCTCGCTACAGGTGAGCTTTTCAAGTACTCGCCGCCTATCTCACCCTACACAATAATTTAAGCTTTATTTAACTTTAACCAACTTTAACCTTTATTTAACAAAAAGTATCTTAGAGACTGAATTTACAAACTTTTGTTAAATGCTAAAAGCTTAACTGTGACTATAGCCCCCCTTAATAATCTGTTACACACTTAACTGGCTAGCTGGCGTAGATAGTAGATGGGGACAGGGTTTTAAGGTTTTTTTCTAATTTTAAAATAGGCAATTTAAGCGATGCAGCAAGGGAACAGGCGGTTTCCCTAATGAGCGACGGCATCAATAAAATGCACAGCAGCTTAAGAGGGAAACTTGGAACAGATGAAAGTCCCCCGTGACATAAATGGCAAAACCTCTGGTTGAGAAACACCCTTATATATCACGAATCCATTGTAATTACTTATTAAGTATTTTTTTGAAAATTTTATTATGTGTATTTTTTTTAAAAAATGTAAACAAGTAACCAGTATTGAATTTATTTCGCCTATAGTGAATTTTTGTCAGCCTTATAAAAAAAAGGAGTTTGGATGTTAACTTATCAGGCAAGTAACTTGCCCAAATTTGATAAATCAATTACTGATTATCAGAACTTTCTGGAGCAAAACCACTTTATTTATGTGGAAACTGAAGATCCCAATTTTGACTGGATCGAATTTTCAAAATTGGTCACAGGTGGTGAGTTAATCCTGCAATATGGGAAACCAATATTCTATGTCAGATATGAACCAGAATTGATCAAATTTTCCGATGCCAGAGGTGAAAGGCGTTTGCTTCCTCATACGGAAGCCAGCGATTATCAAACCCCACCGAACTATCTAGTGCTTTGGTGCAAAAAGCCTTCTGATTGTGGTGGTGGGATGACCACGTTGGCTTATGTGGAAGGATTCCTGAAGACTCTTACGGAAGAAGAAAAGAAAAAACTCATGGAGACTCGACACCATTTTGGTGCCACGAGGGGAGTCCACGCCAACCGCACCAAGGGAGCAATTCATCCGATCCTGTCATTTGAGGGTAAGAAGCCTGTTTTCCGCTTTTCTTGTAACTATATTAAATACGGTGACTACAGCCCCGATCCAGAAAACCTAAAGCCCTTTACTCCCGAGCCGTTTTTGGGAGAAATTGCCGACCGATTTCTAGCGTATTACGAGGAAAATCACATGGCTATTCGGATGAAGCAATACTCATTGTTGCTTTGGGACAACAAATGTATAGCACATGCAAGAACCACCTATAGCGATCCCACTCGAGAACTACAACGCATCTTCTTACGGTAACTGTCAACTTAAGAGTTAAGTGTTAGCTGACTCATGTAGCTGACTCATGTAGCTGGCTAATGACATCCTGGTGATTCCTACACGCTTGATTTGGTGAGTTGTTGAAAGGATAAATGGGTGAGGGGGTAAGTAGGAATCGCCACAAGTTAAAAGGTATAGCGCTACGGGCAAGGCCAGAGGAATCCCCCCTAACCCCCCTTAAGAAGGGGGGCGGGCAATAGGCAAAAGTTGACGTGCATTAGCTTTTCAGCTTTTATCAATGTCAAACACCTTAATGGGTAGTACTATAAGTAGCCAAACTTTCAGGTAGCTTGCGGAAAACATCACGTATAACACTAATGAGGATAATCTCATGAGAATCTTCAATCAATTGGAATCCAATGTGCGAAGCTACTGCCGTTTATTTCCCACGGTGTTTAAG
This sequence comes from Moorena sp. SIO1F2, assembly GCF_010672755.1. Lineage (NCBI taxonomy): Bacteria > Bacillati > Cyanobacteriota > Cyanophyceae > Coleofasciculales > Coleofasciculaceae > Moorena > Moorena sp. SIO1F2. Next base: position 5,955 of record NZ_JAAHFV010000297.1, on the reverse strand, counting down.
AAAGCACAAGGAGCTGTTCTAGAAGATAAAGAAGGTATTAAGTACATTGACTTTCTCAGTGGAGTGGGTACGCTCAATTACGGACATAACAACCCACAACTCAAAGAACGACTGCTGGGTTATCTCGATTCAGACGGTATTGTCCATAGTCTCGATTTAGCAACCGTAGCGAAAGAGGAGTTTCTCGAAGCTTTTGAAGCCATAATCCTCAAACCCAGGCAATTAAATTACAAAGTTCAGTTTCCTGGACCAACAGGAACCAATGCTGTGGAGGCAGCTCTAAAACTGACCCGCAACATAACCGGACGGGAAACGGTCATTGCCTTTTCCAATGGCTATCATGGGGTAACCCTAGGTTCCTTAGCAACAACTGCCAACATTTCCCAGCGAGACGCTGCAGGAATCACCACCGCAGGCGTAACTTTTATACCTTATGATGGGTACTTGGGTTCGGATATTGATACTACAGAGTACCTAGACAAAGTCCTTTCCGACAGAGGTAGTGGAGTAGCGCTTCCAGCAGCAGTGATTGTAGAAACAATTCAGGGAGCAGGTGGGGTCAATGTAGCCAGCTTTGAGTGGTTGCGATCGCTTGAAACAGTCTGTCGTAAACATGATGTGCTTTTAGTTGTAGACGACATCCAAGTGGGATGCGGACGGACTGGTTCCTTTTTCAGCTTTGAAGAAGTAGGTATTTACCCTGACATTGTTACTATCTCCAAATCCTTGAGTGGATTCGGTCTTCCTTTCTCATTGGTGCTGATCAAACCAGAATTAGACCAGTGGAAACCAGGTCAACATAGCGGCACCTTCAGAGGACCTAACCTAGCCTTTGTTACCGCCAAAGCAGCTTTGGAAATTTATTGGCAAGACGACAGTTTGTCAGCCTCCGTTAAACAGAAAGGAACTATAATGCAGCTCCGATTGGAGCAGATCGCAAAAAATAACTGGGAGGCCGGTTTTTCCGTTAGAGGCAGGGGCATGATTCAGGGCTTAGACTGCAAAGATGGCAACCTCGCTAATAAAATCATCCGAACAGCCTTTGCTAATGGGCTAATCATGGAAACAGCTGGCGCACAGGGGCAGGTGATTCGATGTCTGCCGCCTTTAACAATTTCCGAAGAAGTATTAGAGAAAGGGCTAGACATCCTCGAAAATAGTGTCAACCAAGTCATCCAGGAGACAGTTTCTAAAAAATTAGTTGATTTAGGAGCATCGGTTTAATTGCTTATGACTGCTGCATTTGGAAATTCTCCAGAAGTCAAAACCCGGATAGAAAAAATTGAAAACATCTGTGGACGGGATATAGGTAATGGTATAGAGCCCCTTGTGGAGGCTGCCAAGGGGGGGCTGCTTGGTGCAGCTCGTTCGATTGCCGAACATCCATCCCCCCATGTGGCTATTATTACAGGCTTTTTTATTCCCCACGGCACTCCTCCGGCAGCGGAAAATGATGGCCCCATCGGTTGCGCTCACCTAGCAGCGGGATTACTTAGAGTTGGAATCCCTGTCCGTCTGGTTACCGATCCTTTATGCCTTAATGCTGTCAAGGTTGCTGCTCGGGCAGCAGGAATACCTGCTCAAATTCCTTTTGATGTAGTTCCTGTCGATGCAGGGAGTGCAGAAGATCCCTCCGTTTCTTCTATTGTGAATTTATGGAAAATTGCCGAACCACCAGTTTCCCATGTTATCTCCATTGAAAGAGCAGGCCCGAGTTACGATGGTACTGTCCGAAATATAAATGGGGATGATATCACTGTTCATACTGCTCCTTTACATTTCCTATTTACCCTCAGTGAAATCATCTCCATCGGCATTGGTGATTTGGGCAATGAACTTGGTATGGGAACACTCTCTCAAGAGCTAATTGCCAAAAACATCAAGCATGGAGAACGAATCGCCTGTTATATTCCTTGCCATCACCCGATCGTTTGCGGTGTATCAAATTGGGGAGCAATGGGGTTACTCACTGCTCTTGCTTTACTCCGACCGGACTTAAAATCTAAGTTAACTGAGGGATTAACCTTAGAGACCGATAAACAGATTTTGACAACTCTGGTTAATGAGGGAGCAGCGATAGATGGAGATACCGGATTGCAAGCTCTCACAATTGAGACTTTACCCTGGGAATATCATGGCAAAGTGTTGGCAGAAATTTTAGAAGTCGCCGGTTTGACAAACTCAGTTTGAGAGCGCAGCTCCAATGCTTTCCTCCAAAATATCTAGCCCTTGGGTCAAAGTTTCGGGATCAATCGTTAATGTAGACTGAAGATTAATCACTTCTTTGTTCACTCCCATGGGTTCAAAGATTAAACCCCGCTTGAAAGCTTCATTACTAACTTTTTTAGCCAGCCCCTTTTGTTGGCAGGCGATTCCTTGAATCAAACCAAGTCCTCGATGTTCGCCGCCGACTTCTGGATAACGAGCGATCATGTCTTTGAGTCGCTTCTTCATTACCTCACCTTTGTCCGCGATTTCCTGGGCAAAAGTATCTGTCTCCCAGTACTCGTCGAGAGCAGCTGTGGCAGTCACAAAGGCTAGATTATTGCCTCGGAAAGTACCAGTGTGTTCCCCTGGTTTCAAACAGTCTAAATCAGGTCGAATCAGCACCACAGCCATCGGGTTTCCATAGGCGCTTAAAGATTTAGCCAGACAAACTAGATCGGGTTTTAACCCTGCCCGCTCAAAGCTAAAGAAAGGGCCAGTTCTGCCACACCCGACTTTGATGTCATCAACAATTAGCAAAATCTCTCGCTCTTGAGTGATCTGGGCAAGGCGTTGAAGCCAAGGAACACTAGCAACATTAATCCCGCCCTCAGATTGAACGGTTTCTAGGATAACTGCTGCGGGTTTTTCCTGATTTAGGCTCAGGTCATCAACCAATTTTTCTAAGTAATCAAGACTGTCGTCTTTGGTGCCATTTTTATCCTCGAACGGAACCGTTAAGACATTACCGAGGGGAATGCCCGCAGCCTTTTGATAGGTAGGATTAGGTGTAACAGCTAGGGCACCTAAAGTATGACCGTGGTAGCCTTTGGTAAAACAAATGACTGTTTTTCGACCAGTCACTTTACGGGCTAGCTTCAAAGCAGCCTCGGCAGAATTGGTTCCCGTAGGACCGGTAAACATAACTTTATAGTTTAGTCCTCGCGGTATTAAGATTACTTCCTCGAAACGTTCTAGAAACTGCTGCTTAGCAGAGGTGAACATATCGAGGCTGTGGGTGATAGCATCTGACTCAATGTATTCCAGGAGACGCTTTTTGAGCTTGGGGTTATTATGTCCGTAGTTGAGGGCACCAGCACCTGCCAAGAAATCTATATAAGTACGCCCACTCTCATCTATCAAGGTATCTCCCACTGCCTTGGTAAAGACTGTTGGAAACAATCGACAGTAGCTTCGGACTTCTGACTCAAGCTTGGTAAAAATGTTCATATGCTAAACCTGCCTATTGTTAGGATTTTCAAGTAGGTGAGACAATTCTGTGTGGTGTACAAAACGCGAAGCGATTCCATTTGCTTAACTTTACTTTACGAACACCGTAACCTAGAAAACTATATACTATTTAGGGTGACTATAGCAATAGTCAAGTTATTAATAAAAACTATAATTTTTATTAATAACTTGCTTAAGCCAGAACTGGTATATCCTGATTAAAGAGCAAGTTTAACAATTCAAATAGGATAGCTATAGTCTAAATTTTGATCAGTCTCATAAACCAACAACAGCCTGGAATTAACTGGAATTAACTATGCAAAAAATTCAATTTACTGAAGCTCAGACCGAGGCATTGTTTGATGATCGCGAACGAGACAAACGTTTTCGCAGTTTCTGGGATCCAGAAGGCAGTCTTCACTGGGGTTACTTCGAAAACTTAGCCGAGGCTCGGCCTGAGGACTTTGTGCCAGCCTGCAAGCGCTGGGATGAATATATGCTGGAACAGAGCGGTATTACTGCCGACTCCCGGGTACTAGAAGTTGCTTGTGGAAATGGCAACGCTGCCGTTTGGCTGGCTCAGCAAACGGGATGTGAGGTAGTAGGAATCGATATCAGTAGCAGTTATATCGAGAATGCTCGAGCTAAGGCTAGTAATTTCCCCTCTTTGCGGGTGAGCTTCCAAAAGGAATCAGCCACTAACCTACCTTTCCCAGATGGCTCCTTTACCCATGCCTGGAGTCAAGGCGCTCTTTACCACATCCACGAGCTTGATAAAGCTCTGGCGGAGGTTCACCGTGTCCTAGGGGTAGGAGGCATCTTCCTGTTTGATGACTTGGTAACACCAATTGAGGAAGTTAGTGAGGCAGCCCGCAAGTACGTTTACAACCGACTGCTGTTTGAGCCGACATTTAGCCCCGAAGTTTATGCAGAAAAACTCACTCAGATCGGATTTAACGTTTTGCAGATAAAGGACTTGAGCCAACACCTGAAAAAGAGTTACGAATTGGTGTCCGAGCTAGCTCGGGAGGGCTATCCGGATTTGAGCGCTGCCTTTAAGAAAACTCAGGAGGCAATTGCCGCTGGTGAATTAGGCTGGTGCTTTTTCCTCTGTGAAAAGGTTAGTGATCACTAATCAATGACAAGTTAAGACAGCTACGCCATAGGTTGAGTGTAGATTCAGTGTAGCTTGAGGGTATGCGATTGACCTTGGCCTTTAGGCCAAACGCGAACGCATCCAGGGGCTAGGCTATACACCCAATCACTGCTCAGCAGTTTTGCCTAAAAACATTAGATTGTACCCCTAACCAGGGCAACCGGCTACAATAAAAATTGTTGAGATTTGTGTATCCCTGACCGGCATAGGGAAAGCTTATGGCTGCCGCTGTATTAATCCAGAACCTCCAAAAACGCTATGGAGATGTCCACGCCGTCAAAGACATCTCCTTACAAGTCGAACCGGGTCAAATTTTTGGCTTACTCGGTCCTAATGGTGCCGGGAAAACCACCACCATTCGTTGCCTATGCACGCTCACGGCACCCGATGCTGGAAAAATTGAGGTATCTGGCATTTCAGTACTACACAATCCTAGGGCAGCACGCCGCCGCCTAGGCTATGTAGCCCAAGAAGTTGCCTTAGATAAGGTACTCACTGGTCAAGAACTACTCCAATTGCAAGCCGACCTCTATCACCTCCCCAAAGCAGTTGCCAAACAACGCATCAATAAACTGCTTGACATTTTGCAGCTCAAGGAGTATGCCAATAAAAAAACTGGCATTTACTCCGGTGGTCTACGTCGGCGGCTGGACTTAGCTGCTGGCTTACTCCACCAACCCGATGTTTTAGTACTAGACGAACCCACCGTAGGTCTTGACATTGAGAGCAGATTCGTGGTCTGGGAACTGTTGCAAAAGTTGCGAGACTCAGGAACCACATTACTAATCACCAGCCACTACCTCGAAGAAATAGACGCATTAGCTGACCAAGTGGCAATTATTGACAAAGGCTTGATCATAGCTGAGGGGACACCATCCCAGTTAAAGGATAGTGTTGGAGGCGATCGCATTACCCTGCGCATCCGGGAATTCTCCCCTATGGAAGAAGCCAAGGAAGCCAAAGATATGCTGCAGTCTCTGCCCTTTGTGCGAGAGGTGATTATTAACAGCAATCAGGGGAATTCCCTTAACCTTGTGGTTAAACCCCAAAGCAATGCCTTAATGATCATTCAGCAAGCGTTAAAAGACCTTAGTTTACCAACCTTTGGGATTGCTCAGTCGCGACCTAGCCTAGATGATGTCTACCTAGCTGCCACAGGTAAAACCCTGATGGATGCTGAACTGGCTCAGGCTGGGAAACGGGATCTCAAGGCAGAGCGGAAACAAAATATGGCCTAAAGGAGAGATAGGGTAGAGGGGAAAGATGGGTAGATTCTCTACCCAAAGTTTCTTATATCTTCTTTGATCAATAACTGATGTCTAGGTTAACTATTCAGGAGTTTTGGGAAAAGTAAGTCCGAAGCA
>NZ_JAAHFV010000296.1:0-8110 GCF_010672755.1 Moorena sp. SIO1F2 | reverse complement strand
TGTATCTAGTACCACATCCGCAATGCCTAAGTTGGCACGATGAACCGCTTCCGTAGGTACTTCTGGTAGAAACCGGAGGCGATTCATCGTGCCAACTTAGGCATTGCGGATGTGGTACTAGATACCTATCCCTACAATGGAGCCACCACTACCCTGGAAACCCTCTGGATGGGTATTCCCCTAGTCACCCGAGTGGGAGAACAGTTTGTTGCTCGCAACAGTTACACCATGATGATGAATGCGGGAATAACGGAAGGCATTGCTTGGACAGATGATGAGTATATCGAGTGGGGGATTCGCTTAGGTAAAGACCCTGCTCTGAGACAACAAATTTCCTGGAAACTGCGACAATCTCGACAAACTGCGCCCTTGTGGAATGGTAAGGAATTTACTCGGGAAATGGAAAAGGCTTATTTGGAAATGTTAGGGAGATAGGGAGTAGGGAGTAGGGAGTAGGGAGTAGGGAATCGGGAATCGGGAATCGGGGAGATAGACCCTTTGGGGTATAAATCTGCTGTATCAAAATCAAGCCCTTGATCATCTCACCAAGAGAACGAGTCTTCTGTTTACCTTTCACCCGTGATCTGTCTCCATTGTTCCTGAAACGTTGAAGTAGGACTATTTCCCTTTATTTGTTCAACAAGTCGATCCGTTTCAATGGTGTGACGGTCAATTTCTTCCTGATACTCAAAATAGTATGCCATTGCCCCATGAACCTGGGCTAAGGACAGATCATACTTGTGAGCAATTTCTTCTAAAGATTCTTTCATCTCCAAATACATTTCAGCAATAGCAGCAACAGGCATTCTTGTCCCAGCGATGCGGGGTTTACCATAACAATAGTCAGGATCTATGGCAATATATTCGGTAGTTATTTGTTGGATAGACATTTGTCTGATTTTGATTAAAAGATAACCGTATTAATTATAAGCAAAAGGCAATAGGCATGCTAGCAAAAGGCAATAGGCATGCTAGCAATAGGCATGCTAGCAAAACTGATCTGACTCCCATCTCCCCATCTCCCCATCTCCCCATCTCCCCATCTCCCCATCTCCCCATCTCCCCATCTCCCCATCTCCCCATCTCCCCATCTCCCCATCTCCCCACACCCCATACCCCACACCCTACTCCCTAAAGAATTTGTTACAAAAATTTTTTAAATATGTTATACTATAGCGTTTTTTATGTTATACTATAAAAGTGGATGAAAAACGTCCATGGGAAGAGCCAGCCTACTGACAGTCCAAAATCTCTAGGCTGGCTCTAGATCGCCCCATAAAAGGAGACAACCCAATTATGACTTACTATCACCGCCTACACCCGTGGGCCATCGTTCGCCTGTTACCAAAGATGCAGCGAGTTGTTGTTGGTCGCTTTCGCAATCGTTCTGATGCGGAAGGGCATTTAAAGGCTCTGAAACGATTAATGCCTGATGCTGAATTCATCATTGTTTTTGATCTAGGCGATCTTCCTAGGGATGAAATGTAGAATTAAGAATGTAGAATGTAGAATTAAGAATGTAGAATTAAGAATTGAGAATTAAGAATGTAGAATTAAGAATTGAGAATTAAGAGGTTGTCTGAGAAGTCTCATTTGCTACATCTAAGCCCCCGTTGGTCCCCCAATTTTGGGGGCTTTTACCAGCAAATTGATTCTTTTTCCCCCCAGAATTGGGGGGCTAGGGGGGCAAAATTCAGTATCAAAAAACTTTTCAGATCTCCTCTAAGAACGCAGAAGGCAGAAGGGAGAAGGCAGAAGGCAGAATTTCCAATTCACCATTCATTCTTCATTCTTCATTCTCCATTCTACTTGGTGGTGCGTTACGGGGCGGGCTATTCCAATACTGGCCCTCGAAGTTAAAAATGAGGGCAAGCCCGCCCCTAACGCACCCTACATTCTTCATTCTTCATTCTCCATTCTAAATTCTTCATTCTAAATTCTAAATTCTCAAAGGAAAGCACTATGCTATTAAAAGATAAAAAACGCTACTACACAGCAGACGAGTATTTAGAACTAGAAGAAGCTGCTGATTATAAAAGTGAATATCGGGATGGAGAAATTTTACCGATGGCTGGAGGCACTACAAATCATAATAAAATTGCTCTGAATTTTGCAGCTCACTTGAAGTTTGCCTTAAAAGGACAAGCATACGATATCTATATCGGTGATGTACGATTGTGGATACCTGATTATAGCCAGTATACCTATCCCGATACTATGGTAATTCAGGGGAAACCCATCTATACCGGCAAAGGTAAGACGACTGTCATGAATCCCTTGCTAATTGTTGAAGTATTATCCAAATCTACTAGAAACTATGACCAAGGAGAGAAGTTTCTCTACTATCGCTCAATTCCCCAATTTAAGGAATATATATTGATAGATCAGGCCAGATATCATGTGATTCAACATACCAAAACCAGTGAAGGACAATGGTTACTTACTGAGCAAACTTCAGAAGCAGCAATTCTGGAATTAAGTACTATCGACTTTAAACTTAACTTTAGTGATATTTACGAAGGGGTTAATTTTGAAGAGGATGATGAAACTTGTCAAGTTTAAGGTTAAAAAGTTGAAAGTTGAAAGTTGAAGGTTTAAGGGTTTAACTTTTTCTGTTCCCTATTCCCTGTTCCCTGTTCCCTGTTCCCGATTCCCGATTCCCGATTCCCGATTCCCGATTCCCTAAAAAGCGTTATCGTAGTTTTGGTTAAGGCAAAAGAAGCTTCTCTGACTGGTATGTATCTCACCCATTTCGGCGCAAACAGCTGGCTACTGGAACTCCCAGAGCAACGAATTCTGATTGACCCCTGGTTAGTAGGTTCATTGGTCTTTGGCAACCAACCTTGGTTCTTTAAAGGGGACAAACCGGAAGCACTTAATAGCATTCCGGATAAAATTGACCTAATTTTGCTCTCCCAAGGCTTAGAGGACCACGCCCATACGCCAACCTTGGAAAAATTAGACAAAACTATTCCAGTGGTTGGCTCTACTAGTGCAACAAAGGTAGTCAAACAGCTAGGTTATACCCAGGTAACTACCCTTACTGCTGGTGAAACCGTTGCGTTAGGAGATCACATAGAAATCCGAGCCTTGCCAGGAGCACCCATTGGTCCATTCCAGCAGGAAAATGCCTATCTGATCAAGCAGTTGGATAGTGGTAAAAGTCTTTACTACGAACCTCATGGCTATCCCCCTGCTGAAGTCAAGGATTATGCCCCAGTTGATATCGTGATTAGCCCAGCCGTGACCTTAGAATTACCGTTACTAGGGCCAGTCATTCAAGGCCATAAAACAGCACTGCAGTTGGCGCAATGGTTACAACCCCAAGTCTTTCTGCCCACAGCAGCCGATGAAATTGTAGAGTATCAAGGGGTTTTGGCTTCTGTGCTGCGGGAAGTGGGGAGTCTCGAAGAATTGCGATCGCAACTCCTCCAGCAGAACCTGCCTACCAAAGTCATCACTCCCAAACTAGGGGTTTCGTTGGAGTTATAGGAAGGGAATCGGGAATCGGGAATCGGGAATCGGGAGAAGAGAAGGGGGAGTGTGGGAAGTGTGGGAAGTGTGGGAAGTGTGGGAAGAGGAATGTGAAAACGCTAGAGTAGCATAGTGTCCCACATCAACAGCTAGGAGATCCAAAATGCTGGAGTTGTATCAATTTGAATTGTCCCAATACTCAGAGAAAGTACGACTGATTCTGGATTACAAAGAGCTGGACTATCGCAAAATTGAGGTAACCCCAGGAGTAGGACAGTTAGAACTATTCCAACTGTCTGGTCAAAGTAAGGTACCAGTGCTAAAAGATGGGGATACCGTGATTAGCGATTCCACTGCGATCGCAATGTATTTGGATCGCAAATATCCCGACAAACCCATCATCCCCAGCGATCCCAAAGAACGAGGACTCTGCTTACTGATCGAAGAATGGGCAGATGAATCCATTGGTACCAAGAGCCGGAAAGTGGTCTATGGCGCATTGAGTCAAAATCCCGACTTCCGCAAATCGGTCTTACCGAACCAAACCCCGGATGTGCTCAAAACAGTAGTTGGTTCCGTACCCTCGGAATTTTTAGATATTCTAGGGTTTGGTGTCGGTTGTGGCACTGATGCCGTCAAGGAAGCCAAAGATGGTCTCAAGCAAGACCTAGAAGCCTTGAGTCTATTGCTCCTGGATAGTCCTTATCTAGTCAGCAACTCCCCTTGCTTAGCAGATTTTGCCGTAGCCGGTTTAAGTCTGCTCCTGAAATTCCCCGATGGGAATTATCTCGATATCCCCCAGCAATATAAAGGTCAAGGGATTCCTGGCTTTGCCGATAGTAACCTCTATGAAACCTTTTTTGCTTGGCGCGATCGCATCTATGCTGATTATCGCAAACCTTTAGTTTCCGATAGTCCCAGTGATTCTCAACCCACATCAATTGATATCGAGTAATCATAATTGACCCTAAGCCGTCAGCGGTTAGCCGTCAGCCGTCAGCGGTCAGTGGTCAGTTTGACCCGATGGTGCGTTACGGGGCGGACTAGCTTGCTAGCTTGCCTATTGCCTAGAAAAGTGGTGCGTTACGGGGCTACTGGCGCTGGACCTTGAATATGATGGCAATCCCACCCCTAACGCACCCTACTCCCTACTCCCTACTCCCTACTCCCTACTCCCTACTCCCTACTCCCTACTCCCTACTCCCTACTCCCTACTCCCTACTCCCTACTCCCTAATAACCCAAATGATTTAGGATTGCAATAGTCCTGGCAATTGTGGTAATGGATTTAAGTCAACCTTTAGGTTCAGTTATTCAAGGCTCTCTGTCTGCTGGATTGGAAGTGCGATTACACCCCGATGTCTCCGTAGAAGATATGCGAGTGGGGAAATTTCTGGTGGTTCAGGGAATGCGATCGCGTTTCTTCTGTATGCTCACCGATGTCTCTTTGGGAACCTCCAGTCAGCGGATTCTGGTTAATCCTCCTAATCCCAATGATGACTTTCTACGGGATGTACTCGCAGGTAGTGGCACCTACGGTACGATTAATTTAACCCCGATGCTAATGTTTACGCCACAAAAATCCCAGTCACAACCGCCAGTGGAACTAAATGGAAAAAGTCCCTTAGGCTCCTTTCAAGCTCAAAGTAGCGAAGAGATGGAATTGTTACCAGTAAAAACAATTCCCAGCCATTTTTCTCAAGTATACGATGCCAGTGAACGGGATTTTCGGGCAGTCTTTGGCTCAGAAGATGACCCCCATCGCCGGAATTTTTCCATTGGTCAACCCCTTGACATGGAAGTCCCCATATGCATTGACTTAGATCGGTTTGTAGAACGCAGTAACGGGGTTTTTGGTAAATCTGGCACCGGTAAATCCTTTCTAACTCGGCTATTGCTATCTGGGATTATCCGTAGGCAAGCAGCAGTAAATTTAATTTTTGATATGCACTCGGAATATGGCTGGGAAGCCGTATCGGAAGGGAAACAATTTAGTACAGTCAAAGGATTGCGTCAGCTTTTTCCATCCCAGGTACAAGTTTATACCCTCGACCCAGAATCCACCAGACGACGAGGGATTCGGGATGCCCAAGAGCTTTATCTGAGTTATGACCAGATTGAAGTAGAAGATATCAACCTAGTCCGAGGAGAGTTAAATCTTTCTGAAGCTAGTCTAGAAAATGCCATTATTTTACGCAATGAATTTGGCAAATCCTGGATTGTGCAACTGCTCTCCATGACCAATGAAGAAATCCAGGAATTTTGCGAAGTAAAACGAGGCAACAAGTCCTCAATTATGGCATTACAGCGCAAATTAAGCCGATTGGATGAATTAAAATATATCCGTAGTGCTTGTCCCCATAATTATGTCAAGCGAATTTTAGAATCTCTCGATGCTGGGAAGCATGTTGTCGTAGAATTCGGTTCCCAATCCAACATGCTTTCCTATATGTTAGCTACTAATTTAATTACCCGTCGTATTCATAGCAGTTATGTCAGAAAAGCCGAGATATTTTTGCATTCAAAAAATGCCAGCGATCGCCCCCGTCCCCTAGTGATTACCATTGAAGAAGCCCACCGTTTCCTAGATCCAGCCACAGTAAGGCAAACAATTTTTGGGATTATTGCCCGTGAAATGCGCAAGTATTTTGTAACCTTGTTAGTCGTAGACCAGCGTCCTTCTGGAATTGATAACGAAGTCATGTCTCAAATTGGAACTCGGATTACCTGTTTGCTAAATGATGATAAAGATATTGAAGCAATTTTTACTGGGGTGTCTGGTGGCCAAAGTTTGCGTTCGGTATTAGCCAAGCTCGATTCTAAGCAACAAGCCTTGATTTTAGGACATGCCGTACCAATGCCAGTCGTAGTCAAGACTCGTGCTTACGATCAACAATTTTATCAGGAAATTGGGGAGCTAGATTGGCAACAAAAGTCCGATCAAGAGGTATTTTTAGCCGCCCAATTAGCTAGGGAAGATATAGGGTTTTGAGATCAGCCGTCAGTGGTCAGCGGTCAGCGGTCAGCTATCAGTGGTCAGTGGTCAGTGGTCAGTGGTCAGCCGTTGGCCTTTGGCACCTCAACTAGCGTGGCACCTCAACTAGCGTGGCACAGGCTTCTAGCCTGTGTGACCCATAAGCTGTTCGGTGTAGCGTGGGCGTAGCCCATAAGCTGATAGCTAATATAGCAATCCGTGTAGGAATTGCTGAGAATTTTGTTCCCTACTCCCTACTCCCTACTCCCTACTCCCTGTTCCCAGATCCGCTGTTCCCTGTTCCCTTTGCTATAGCTGATAGCTGATAGACGAACTTTTCTAGTATGCTGAAGATATGATGCCATAAGGCTTACGATATCTAGCAAATGCCCGATCTGGTAACATCAGGGCTTAATTCCCCTGTGATTCATCCGGGGGATAATTTAAAAGGAGATTAAAACTTGAGGAACCAAAATCCACAAAATTGGCAATCTTTAGTGGGGGGGATTATCGCAGCATTAGTTATTCTCCTCACCTTTAATTGTTTTGTAATTATCAATCCCGGTCAGGCTGGAGTCCTTAGTATTTTGGGTAAAGCTAGAGATGGCGCTCTGCTTGAGGGTCTCCACTTCAAACTGCCCTTCGTCTCTATAGTCGATGTGTATGATGTCACCGTACAGAAGTTTGAAGTCCCAGCCCAGAGTTCCACAAAGGATCTTCAGGATTTGACCGCTCGATTTGCCATCAACTTCCGCCTCGATCCCAGTCAAGTGGTTAGCATCAGGCGAAAACAAGGAACTCTACAGAATCTAGTGGCGACAATTATTGCCCCTCAGACTCAAGAGTCATTTAAAATTGCTGCCGCACTTCGTACTGCTGAAGAATCGATTACCCAACGGAGTCAGTTAAAGGAAGATTTTGATAAGGCTTTGGGCGAACGGTTAGCCAAGTATGATGTCCAAGTATTGGATACTAGTGTCATTGACCTGAATTTTTCTAGGGAATTTGCCAAGGCAGTTGAAGAAAAACAGGTAGCTGAACAACAAGCCCAACGAGCTGTTTATGTAGCACAGCAGGCTGAGCAAGAAGCTCAAGCAGAAATTAATCGCGCTCAGGGTAAAGCAGAAGCTCAACGACTTTTGGCCGAAACCCTCAAAGCTCAAGGGGGTGAACTGGTGCTCCAGAAAGAAGCGATCGCAGCTTGGCGAGAAGGTGGGGCTCAGATGCCTAAAGTTCTCGTTATTGGTGGTGATAGGAATAGCAGTGTTCCCTTTATCTTTGACCTAAACAACGTACCTCAATAGCATCAAAATGTCAATAAAATTATCAAAAACTCTTTAATTTAATGCTAGTTACTAGTGAGACGTTTGATAGTTTGCAGTTGAGTATTAGTAGTTAAATTACAACTACAAAAACCCGTTTTCTAGATAGAAAACGGGTTTTTTAAAAATAAATTGATAGCAATCGAAGTAAAGCTTAATATCATGTCAGGATAATTACCCTTAATAAAAACCTCGCCCATCTCCCCATCTCCCCATCTCCCCATCTCCCCATCTCCCCATCTCCCCATCTCCCCGCGCCCCCGCCCCTTAACTTTGATTGGCCTCTAGAGTAATCGAAGCATTGTCTATGCCTTGAATTGTGCCATTGCCAATGATGGCAA
>NZ_JAAHFV010000295.1:0-8135 GCF_010672755.1 Moorena sp. SIO1F2 | reverse complement strand
TGCTGTTTTGCTATTAGATACTGGAGCCATATCTAATAGCAAAACAGCTATAATAATTCGCACAGAATGGGGATTAACCATTGCCGCAACACGTATCACTCTCTACGATGTGATGGATTATGTCACAGCTCAGTATCCACCAAAATTAATTGGGGATGTTCTTAACCTAAGTAAAGAACAAGTAAGCGCTGCACTATCATACATTGAAGAAAATCGTACCCAAGTCGAAGCAGAGTATCAAACTATTTTGCAGGAGGAACAGGAAAACCGACAGTATTGGGAACAGCGGAATCGAGAACACTTTGCTCGCATTGCAACAATGCCCCCTAAACCCGATCGAGAAGCGTTGTGGGCAAAACTCCAGGAACAGAAAGCAAGACACGGACAGAAAGCATGATTTTCTTGATTGATCACAATCTTGAGAGACATGCAAAAGTTTTGTTAGGCAACATTGCTAATCAAGGTTGGCTTGAGACTCTCCCCATCCGTTTTGTCTACTTTCAAGAGGTTGAGCTAGCAATCGATAGCAATGATCGAATTGTTTGGCGCTTTGCTCAAGCCAATCAGATGATTATATTAACAGCCAATCGAAGAATGAAAGGTAAGGATGCATTGGAGAAGGTTTTGCGTGAATAAAACAAGTCCAATTCCCTTCCTGTGATCACAATTGGCAATGCTGATCGGGTCTTGGATGAACGAGCCTATCGGGATAAATGTGTAGACCGGCTACTTGAAATTGTGATTGACATCGAGAATTATATGGGAGTAGGTCGGCTCTTCATTCCCTAAGATAGCATTGGAAACCAGTGTTATTATGATCAGAGATTAATTCATCGTAGGGTGGGCAGTGCATAAAACCAATTTAAAACCTAACAATCCTAAAATTAAGCACTGCCCACCGACAGTAAATTAACTATAAAATTAATCCTCTGGTGGGCAGTGCCTCAGATAAATTGAAAACCTAAAAATCATCAAGGTAAGCACTGCCCACCCTACATCTCCTCCCGATTCCCGATTCCCTAACCCCTCCTCGGAGGGGTTAGGGGTGGGTTCCGATTCCCGATTCCCGACTCCTAAAAAATATCCTTCTGCTTCTGTAATTTAAAAGCGATTATTAAATAAACCCCTGTGTGTAAGCACAGTAGTAGCCAATTAAGAATCAAATTTTGCCAAGTAGCATCATAAACAGGTGTTGCTTCAAAGGGAGGAGGGGGAAGCTTTAATCCAAACCGGGAAGACTGTTCTGGTACCAGACTATTCACATTTACCAGGGCACCATAAGCTCCCATTGACCAACGACTTACCATCAGCCAAGATAGTGTACTGGCTAATCCTTTTAGTTTAAAAATAACTCCAGAAAAAATAATCTGGGGTAGCAAAATTAATGGTATAGTATTATTGGCTTCACTTTCATTTTTAACTAATGTTGATACCATCAGACCTAAACTGGTAGCAGCGATAATCGTTAAAAAAGTAGTGATTCCCAAGCCAATTTTCCAATCCAGTAGTACAGAGGTAGGTGACTTAAACCCATAGAGCACAATAGTAACAATCAAGATAGTTTGTAAAATAGCTAAGCCAGACCGAATCAATACTTTGGAACCAAGATAGGGAAATAACCCTAAATTAACCAGTCGCTCTCTGGCATAAATACTGGACTCTTTCACAATTTCTTGGAGTGAACTAGATAGTCCTACCCAAAGGGCAGCACAGGTAAAAATAAACAGTACCCGTAGCGCTAGAGGTGCTTGGGAGATCTCTGGAGAATTCAGTTGAGCTAAAGGGTCTTGCCCTGACAAGGTCAGAATAATCAAGCTAATCCCAATCGGAGCAGTTAGTAAGGCTAGGGCAAGACTTCGCATATCCCGCACTACTAGTTTTAGATAGCGCTGACTGAGCAACAGCAGTTGCTTGAGTTGCTTGAAAACAGGAATACCAGCACTTTTGCTAGGGATTGACGTCGATAGCAACCTTTGACCAGGACTGAGGTGGGCTGAAATGTAAGTCTTGTAACCAGGTGAGCTGAGAAACCGCTGATGCCAGTTTTCACTATTCTGCTCAAGTTCCTCCGGTGTTTCCCCTTGCTCTAGCTTCAGGTAAATATCAGGGAAGTATCTTAAGTCTGGAGATGGCATCTTAAAAAAGTCCATGGCTTCTGTGGGAGGACCAAAGTAACACAACCGTCCACCCCGACCCATAAAGGCAATGCGATCGCATACGTCAATATTCGCAGTAGCATGAGTGACTAGCACTACTGTTCGTCCCTGATTCGCTAATTCTCGCAATAGCTGCATCATTTCCTTATCCAGTCCTGGATCTAGACCAGACGTAGGCTCATCCAGAAAGAACAGTTTCGGATCAGCCAATAATTCCACAGCAATACTGACTCGTTTCCGTTGTCCCCCACTGAGATTACCCACAAGAGTGTTTCTCACAAAATCCAGTTTGACTTGTGACAAAGTTTGCTTCACCACCTGTTTCACATCAGTATCTGGTGGTAATCGTAATTCACAGGCATAGGTTAGTACTTCTTTTACGGTTAAATCCCGATGCACAATATCATCTTGGGGAACATAGCCAATTTGTGAGCGGTACTGATTAAAATGCTGTCGCAAATCTTGGCCATTGATAAATACAGTACCATTAGTAATTGGTGCAATTCCTAATAGGGTTTTCAGTAACGTAGATTTACCAGTACCACTACCTCCTACCAAAGCCACTAACTGACCTGGTTCAATCGGCATAGAAACATGATTCAGGATAGTGCGTTTTTTGCCTAATTTATTGTTAACCTGGCGCAGCAATTTATCAGCATCAATCCGGATTTGATTCCCTTGGTCAACTAATTCTAAAGTATCCTGCCTCAACAGTAATATAAACGGACCAATCCGAATCGTATCCCCATCCTTAAGTAAAACGGGTTTATGGATTAATTTGTCATTAACAAAGGTACCATTTCTGCTATAATTATTAATCTGATAATTGCCTTCGGAAATCTTGATAAGGGTAGCGTGAAGGGTGGAAACCGTCGGTGCATCTAATTGCCAACAGTGGGAAAGTTCAGGATTAGGAGAACGACCCAATTGCACTGGCCACTTTTGGACACTTGCCAAGGAAAGCTGCCGTTTATTTGGCGTCACCCTTGGTTGACTATGGGCCGGATTAAAGTAAGTGAGGCGAATGTAATCCCGAGGATTTTGTCCAATAGTCAATTCCACGCCATGTTTGAGAAGATACCCATCAGTGATGCGAGTGTGGTTAACAAATAGTCCATTAGTACTAGGATTTGCCCCATCACCATCAAAGATGCGATAATCCTCTCCCTCTTGAAGCAGAAAAGCATGGCGTTGGGAGACAATAGTCCAGCCTTTTTCAGGAATATCGAAATCTGACCAAGTGCGATCGCGTCCTAATCGATAAAATCCTTTCTCAAGAGAAAAACGAAGTACTTGACCTTGATTGTTTAGCTCTAGATATATCATTGTAATATATAGCACTCTCAATCGGATGAGGTACCTCGCCCTTAGGGTTTTAGGGAGCTAAGGCCGTGGGCTAATAAAATTGAATGTACCTCATAGCTATTATAAACGCTATATAATTTTTATTTGAGATGTAAACATAGGATTGATCTAAAAAGCAAACTTATTCCTTCTAATTCTTAAGCAGTCAGCGGTCAGCAGTCAGCGGTCAGCTTTCCTTAACTCAGATTAAACTATAGCGGTTTTTATTCTAATGAGGTACACAAGATTTTTACCCTATTAGCTCTTAGCTCTTACGTCTTCTGACTTCACTGCTCCCTGCTCCCTGCTCCCTACTCCCTCAAAAAATGTACCTCACCTAATTGAAAACCGCTATAATGGTTAATTGTGTTATTCAAAAGCTGACCGCTGAATACTTACGAATGTTAGGCACTGTTAGCTACCCATAGCGGATTTGGTAGCAAACGTGATAATGCCAACACCAACAACAACCAAAAAGAAAGCGAAATATACAAACGTCTTTGAATAGGGTTGGCTTGCTATTACTTTATCGTTACTACTCTTGTTACTATTCATAGCTCCGCGAACAGAAATAAATAGTAAAGGAAGAGAAACAATCATTCCCAATACTTCAATTACAAATAGCGCCTGAGGCATGGGATCTGGCGAGACTGGAAATAGTGTTCCTAAATCTAGGGCGTATACGATAAAATAGGAAATGCCACATAACCCAGACACAATGAACGCCCACTTCAAATCTTTGAAGATAAAGTAAACAATCAAAAGGCTGACTATTACTAGGGAAGTTAAAAAGGTATTAAATATACCCAATATCAACGGGTCAATATGTGATAAACTCCTTGTTTCAATTAAACCACCAGGAACAAGAGATGCCAACAATCCAAACGATAAAACCAAGAGTGCAGATACCAGATGTCTAATAGTTATCGTCATTGTAATTACCTCATAACTAGAATTATTGCTGTCGAACATCACAGATCAGTCGCAGAAAATCTTATAGGGTTTCCCTAGGGCGATAAGGGGTTTCCTTAAGCAAATGACTGACCAATATTTTTAGAAAAAACAAAGGCAGAAACCATTCCAGACCAGGCATTGGGGGAAATAGATAGCGATCGCCTAACAGCCCTAAGCCGTAAAGCCCTAGCGCCACTGGACGTTGAAGATAGAGGGGAGACCGCAAAATCAAGACCGATGCCCCCAACAGGTAGCTGGACACACCAATAAAGAATCCCCAATCTCCCCCACGAAAGAGCAGGGCCACTAACAAGACATGGATGACATGAACAGACACAAATCCTAAATGCTGCTGCCAACCCTGTTCCGGTCGGTGATACCAACGCTTAGCCGTGGAGGTAGCATTGGTGAGGACACCCCCCACTAAATCCAGGGCAAGAACAGCGATCAGTCCTAATTGCAACGGGGTCCACTGTATTGGGAGGGTCAGGGCGTAGGTTGGAGCTGCTACCAAAGCCACCAGCGACGGTACAAATTGTATGAGCAACTCAGCTTGGGTTGCCCCTGGTCCGGTGAAGCGATCAAGCAAACCTTTCAGACCAGAGCGAGGGGAAGGACAAGTCAGCTCAGAGTGCATTACCTTAACCTCATAACAGTTGTTATTGTTAACATAACAACTGTTATGATAAACTGTCAATAGACATTGACACTGTGTTTCTGTCCGACTTTATATCTGGTGTATATCTGGTTATAGTAGTCGGCAGGGCAGTTAGGACATGACAAAAGTCTCAAACCTAAGTAAGCGCAATAGTTTTACTTCTGACTTCTGACTTCTGACTTCTGACTTCTGCTATAGTTCCCTTTGATGCTCATGTCCCAACAGGATCGCCGCCTTGAAGTTTCTGAAGCCGCCTGGCGAGTTATTGTCCGAGAAGGGTTAGATCGCACCAGTATGCGGGCGATCGCCCAAGAGCTGGGTTGCACCACGGGAGTTGTTACTCACCACTTTCGAGATAAGCAGGAGCTGATTCTGTTTGCCCTTAATCAAGTAACTCAGCGTCTGCAAAAAACCATGCAGACTGCAACAGAGCAAGCTAGGGGAGTGGATCGACTAGTAGAAATGCTATCTGCGTTTTTGCCACTAGACACTCAACGGCAAGATATTCTCAAGGTCTGGGTCGCTTTTTTGGGGTATGCCATTGGACGAGAATCCTTGATGGCTGAGCATCAACAGAGTGCTGCTCAGCTCCGTGAGGTGATTATTCAAGAGTTGAAAGCTCTACAGTCAGCCAAACTGATTCGAGCTAACATAGAGCCAGAGTTAGAAGCCAACGCCCTGTTAGCCCTAGTGAATGGGGTTAGCCTCGACTCCCTGATTCAAGCCAAACGCCTTAGCCCTGACCAGCAGCAGATTGTAATTCGGCGCTACGTTAACGAGTTGCTGTCTACCCATGCTATTCCTGGCTCTGTTAATTCTTAATCAAGACAAGTTTGTATTGTCAAACATTAAAGCAATGGCATGTGAACCTTAACCAAAAGACTAATATGATTGCGATTAAGAATTAAACAATCACATGACAGCAGCACAGCTAGACAACCCCAAGCCCAACCAACAAAACAACAGTCTGTTACACATAGAAAACCTACAGATGCACTTCCCCATCACCCAAGGAATCATCTGGCAAAAGCAAATTGGCTCCATCAAAGCTGTCGATGGACTCAACTTCCAGATCAACCGTGGCGAAACCTTAGGCTTAGTAGGAGAATCTGGCTGTGGCAAAAGTACCACTGGACGAGCGATCCTACAACTATACCGTCCCACAGCCGGTCATGTTTACTTTGAAAATATCGACCTAACCCAGCTAGACCCTGAATCCCTGCGCCAGATGCGCCGCCGGATGCAAATGATTTTTCAAGACCCCTATGCTTCCCTCAATCCCCGCATGACCGTAGGAAGTATTGTCGGTGAACCCCTGCAAATCCATGGGTTAGCCACCGGTAAACAAAAACAAGAACGAGTCCAGTCCTTACTAGAAGTCGTAGGACTCAATCCCCAGTTTATCAATCGCTATCCCCACGAATTCTCTGGGGGTCAGCGTCAGCGGATTGTTATTGCTCGCGCCTTAGCGTTAAACCCTGACTTTATAGTATGTGATGAACCGATTGCTGCTTTAGATGTATCCATTCAGGCCCAAGTCGTTAACTTGATGCAGTCGTTGCAAGCAGAATTTGGCTTAACTTATCTATTTATTGCTCACGATTTAAGTATAGTGCGCCACATTTCTGACCGGGTGGCAGTAATGTACCTAGGCAAAATAGTAGAACTGGCAGATCGCGTCTGTTTATATGAGAACCCCTTGCATCCCTATACCCAAGCATTAATCTCAGCCGTACCAATTCCTGACCCTGAACTTGAGCGTCAACGGGAACGTATTATCCTAACAGGGGATGTACCCAGCCCCAGCAATCCCCCCAAAGGTTGTCGGTTTCACACTCGCTGCCCTATGGTAATGGATACTTGTCGGCAAGACCCAGAACCAGAGTTTAAAGATGCAGGTAGAGGACATTATGTTGCCTGTCATTTAGTCCATTGACAAAACGACTAACCACTCACAAAACTAATGTTCGTCCATCGCAATGGATCGAGAGCAACGCCAATTGCTCGGTAGAGCTGAAGGCCATCCCATCCGCAGGGCTTCTGGGCAAATGGTATGAATGGTCAGCTGGCAATCAATCAGCTGCAACCCTTCTTTTTCCACCTGCCTCATCCCTTGTTTCAAGATTGAGTCATTCTTGAATTCAACGGTCTGGTTACACTGAATACACACCAGATGATGGTGATGATGGGGAAAAGGCTGATTGAGTTCATAATGTTTATGCCCTTCTGCCAATTCCAATTCCCGCAAGATGCCCATCCGTGACATTAACTTAACGCTACGGTAAATTGTCGATAAGCTGATTCCTTCTCCTCGCTGGTCGAGCAATTCGTGAAGTTCCTCAGCACTCAGATGGGTTCCTCTCGGTAAATTTTGGAAAACGTGGAGAATGGTCTCCCGTTGCGGTGTCATACGCCAACCTCGAGCATTGAGTTCGGCCTTGAGTGAAGCGGCAGTATAGTTAGCCATGGTAACCCTCTCAAAAACGAGCCATTATTGACAATATTAAATAATTATTTCTCTCACTTGCAAGAAAATTTCCTAATTGAGAATAAATAGTAAAGGATTATTGGTTACTTTTGAGAATAGGCCAGGCACGGATCGAGCTCTGATACAGGGATACAACGAAAATACCAAATCCAGCTTTACGATCGGGATTTGGCAAATAAGTTAGGAAAAGGGCGAATAACTGAAAAAGGGGGAACAGAGGGAAGACAGGGAACAGGGTTAGGGAAGCAGATTGACCATAACCCTTGTGTATTGTGGCTTGTATGTTATGACTATGTTATTGCCCGATACTTTTTAGCTACCAAAGTCTACCAAGATAAACTTTAGTCCGCCAATGCAAGATGCTTTCACATCCAGGGGGTATCTCCCAAAGCTCTAACGGAATATCCCGCGAGCGCCATAAAAATGTCAACAAAGTTGGTTCCACCGGGATAGAGAGCGCAACTATTAAACCCTTGGTTTTCGGCTTTAATTTAAGTTACATAATAATCCCTGTCGGTGTTACCATAATTTAAGT
>NZ_JAAHFV010000294.1:0-8194 GCF_010672755.1 Moorena sp. SIO1F2 | reverse complement strand
TAGTTTGATGGATAGACTAGGCCCTCTAGTAAAAGACAAAAAGCTGGGGAATGATTGTTTGGTTGAGGTCATCCTTCATCCTTGATACTGATAGCATTTATCATACTGATCAGGTAAACAATCTTGTGAACCTTTTGCCTTTTGCCTTTCGCCTTTTGCCTATCTCTTAAACAGTAGTTGGTAAATAGCGTTCAATGGCTTGACGATACTGACTCTTTTGCTTAATTCCTTTAAATTCCGCTAGGAACTCTTTGTCCTTAAATAACTGTACGGTAGGTGTTCCCACCACTTGAGCATTTTCAGCTATTTCTCTGTCTTGGTCAATATCGATCTCGACAAAGTGAATTTTGCCATTATACTCATCTACTACTTTATCCAGCATGGGCTTGAGAATTTTACAAGGACCACAACTGGGGGAAATATACTTGACCATGATTATGCGATCGCTTTCATGGAACAGTTTACGCAAGGCATAGCCCCCCAGATGGCGTGTTTCCTTGATATCAAAGGTTTCCGCCGTCTCAGCTACTGGTTTTTCTTCAGTTTCTTCAGGTTTTTCAGCCGTTGGCTGTTCTGATGCCGGTTGTTGATGATACTCATGAATTAGGTTATTGGCAGATAGCCAGCGTTCTGCTAACATAGCCCCCATACAACCTGTTCCAGCCGCAGTGATGGCTTGACGGAACTCATGGTCTTGGACATCACCAACAGCATAGACTCCCTCGACACTGGTTTCCACCGAACCGGATTTAGTGACAATGTAACCGAGCTGATCTAACTCCAGTTGTCCTCTAAATAAGGATGTGTTAGGAGTGTGACCAATAGCGTAAAACATCCCCCGAACTGAAATATCCTTTTCCTCACCAGTTTCAGTATCCTGGACTCTTACGCCAGTCATCGAACCATTGTCTCCAAACACATCAACTGGCTGAGTATTCCAGTGAATAGTAATTTTGGGATTATTCAACACCCGGTCTTGCATGGTTTTGCTAGCTCGCATCTCATGCCGACGTACTAGCATATGAACATGGGAACCATACTTGGTCAAATATACAGCTTCCTCTGCCGCTGAGTCACCCCCCCCGACTACCGCCACTTCCTTACCACTGAAAATCGGAGATGCACCATCACAGATGGCACAAGCTGAGATCCCATTACTCCAGTACTGAGCTTCGCTGGGTAAATGCAACCGTTTCGCTGTTGCTCCGGTAGCAATCACAATACTATGGGTTTTTACTTCCCGTTCCTCAGAGCGCACAGTAAAGGGACGCTGACTTAAGTCTACAACGATCACATCTTCGGTATAGCATTCTGTTCCCCAGCGTTCTGCTTGAGCCTTCATCCGTTCCATTAATTGAGGTCCGGTGATTCCCTCTGGGAAGCCAGGGAAGTTTTCTACTTCTGTAGTAGTCATCAGCTGTCCACCAGGGATTCCCCCAGCTTGAAAGCCTTCAAACATTAAGGGTTTCAGGTTAGCTCGTGCCCCATAAATCGCTGCTGTGTAACCGGCAGGACCAGAACCGATGATGACAAGATTTTCTACAGAGGAGTTGGACATCTGATAAACAAACTCATAACGACTACGTTTTTAGTATAACTGAGTATACCATATACAACTTAGCGAATGTTGTAATACATTTAAATTGTGAATAGGGGCGCTTTGGAGGTAAGAATTCAGCTGACTGCTGACTGCTGACTGCTGACTGCTGAAAAGCGTACAACCTGACTTTCTCAAAACAGAGGTACATTAAAACTCATACCTGTACCGAAAACTGTCCCATCAAAATTAATTCTGGAGTTGGAAGAAGAACCAAAGCTTTGTCCAGCATACAAATAAATTTGACTATTACTAGAAATCTTATAACTGACACGACCAATTAACTGATGATAGTTATCATACCGTTCCCTTTCGGTATAATCAGATAAGGCAAGTTGGTAACTAAGAGCTGCTTTAAATCGGGGATAGGGGTAATAGGCTAAAGATGCTCTGAAAACATTACTAATCTTAGAGCGTGTCTCTGGATCAGCAAAACGTAGGTTTAACTTATAGGACGTATCTAAGGCTAAGTCCTTTGCTAACCAATCCCGTCGGCTGAGTCTAAGATATACAGAATTATAATGAGCGAAGCGATCGCCTCCCTCTTGCTTGAATAACTGTTGATTGCTCCATCCTAACTCCCCATAGGTTCTTTTCAATAACTTCTGACGAACTCCTAGGTTAACTTTCAGTTGATTATAATCAAGTTGGGATCTATCTCCATAACGCACTATATTACCACTTACTGAGGTTATGAGCTTAGTGTCAGGTCCGAGGGATGGTACAGCTAATAGGGTTAGTCCTGGTCTCAACAGACCATCATCAACTGGATCGACTCCAGCGAAAATATTATCGCTTCTGAAATAACTGACTCTACCCTGTAAATATACTGTAGGTTTAGGGGGAGTCGGTGGTTTTTCTTGGAGCCGCAAACGGAGCACCCCCAGTTCCGGGTCTCCATCATTAGCGTTGGAATCTGAGTTTGAACTATTATCTCCAGAAGCAGGTTTACCTTGAGATATCTGTGACCTGTCAACTACCTCAGTTGAGCTAGAACTCGATGAATGCTCACTGACAACAAAGGAAGATAATAGTTCTCCACCACTCCCGATTTTCCCCTGAGATAACTTAGGAGTACAATGCTGTTTTAACTGATCAGTATTAGCTTGGTGTTCTGTACCACTAAAAACTAAACTGACTGCTGGCTGATGGGAAATACTGTCTATGGGGTAACATCCAGACCAAGCGGGTTTACTGATGGTCAGTGTACTTAAGACAATCAGATGTCCCAAAGTAGCTAAATAGGTTTTTTTAATCTGGTGCTGGGGAGGATGATCATCCTCAGAGTTGTCGTGATATTTTTTATTTTTTGAAACCATATTTAATTAAAAAAAATTATCGTTAAATTAATAAAAAATTAAGAGAATAAACATTAATTTTTATTAAAATAAATAATAAAGTTCAATCATGATAGTTTAATACTCATTACTCTAGAATAGTCGTTGCTAAGCTGTGAGCGGTCTACAGGGTTTTTCCTAACAATGAGGTACACAGTATTTTTGGCCTGCTCCCTGCTCCGAGGCTCCCTTCCCCCCTTACTAAGGGGGGTTAGGGGGGATTCCTGCTCCCTGACTAAAAAATAGACAAGTTAAATGAGCAACAGCTTACCAAAATTGATCAATGCAGGTAGGGTATTTTTCTCCCAGCTAATAATTACTAACCACCAGCGGTGTTTTCAGGATTGACTAACCTGTATTTCATACTACTCTGAAGAAAAAATATCCTGACTTGACTTAGAGCCTACAGAATGTCGTATAGGAGAGTTTTGTACCTACTCTTCGAGAAGGCAACGCCAAAGCCCCGTAAGCTATCAGCTAATGCGCTACCTCAAGCGCGTCGTTCGCACAGCGTGGCCAAACGCGCCCCGCGTGGCCTAAAGGCCAAGGCCAAAGCCTGTGCCACCCACGCTACTTGAGGTTCTGATCGGGAAAGTTCCAGGGTCTAAAGCGCGACTGCATCAAGAAAAGAGCTAAGCATTCGTTTAATCTCTGTTAAATCAGCTGATAGCACCTCAAGTAGCACCATCTGTAGCGCATTAGCTGAATGCTGACCTCTCAACTACCTGACAATACTGACCTTTGAGCTATTGGAGCTGCCCAGTGTTTCGCAAGACAGTCCTAGTACTTTCCATCTCTCTATGGAGCGTTAATTTACTAATTTTTTCTAAACCAGTCAGTGCCGAAATTCCCTTAACTCGTGCTGTGCTAGAGAAGCTACGTAACCGAGTGCGATTGATTCCTCAAAATCAGTCAGCTCGACCAGCCCGTCCATCTGATGCCATGACGATAGGAGATGCACTGGTAACAGCTCGCTCCTCCATGGCTCAACTGCGCTTCAATGATGGTTCCCTAGCCCGACAAGGAGAGTTAGCTGTCTTTCGATTTATACCTAGAAGTCGTACCTTTGAGCTATCTAATGGCACACTACTGCTGTTAATTCCTCCAGATCGGGGTAAAACTCGAGTGCGTACACCCAATGCCGTGGCTGGGATTAGGGGGTCAGCTCTGTTCATGCGATATATATCTGATACCAATACAACAATTGTTGGAGCTCTTACCAATAGCGGTATTGTGGTCTATAATCGCACTCGTTCTCAAGTTCAGGAATTAAAAGCTGGGCAGATCGTGGTTATAACCGAGGATCAAATTGAGCAGGTTTATGAATTTGACCTCAGAGAGTTTTATGAAACCAGTGAATTAGTCAAAGGGCTGAATTTGACCCAGACAGGACCGGCGGATAGTCCAGATCAAGCTTTGGATTTAGTGCGAGGGGAAATTGCAGATGCTCTAGAGGCGCAAGTTCCTATTATTGGCAACAACATAATTGTTAATCCTACTTTCATTCGTCTTCGGGGGAGTGAATCGGACGAGTTTCCCAGTGCTGATTTTAGTGTGATTGATGGTGGTGTTGATGTCTTCGATCAAGATGTGGGTTCTGAGAATTCCAATGCCGATATCACTGATCAGGTTAACCAGTTAGATATCAGGTCTACCTTGGAAACCGGTGAGTTTCTTAACACTGAGCAGGAGGATGAAACTGTTGAACTGGATCCCGAAGACGTTGACAAACCACTAGAGCCGGAGCCAGAACCAGAACCAGAACCCGAGCCCGAGCCGGAACCGGAACCTGAGCCGGAACCAGAACCAGAACCAGAACCGGAACCGGAACCGGAACCTGAGCCTGAGCCCGAGCCCGAGCCCGAGCCCGAGCCAGAACCGGAACCGGAGCGTGAGCCAGAACCTGAGCCTGAGCCCGAGCCAGAACCGGAACCGGAGCCGGAGCGTGAGCGTGAACCGGAAATTCCTGTTCAGCTACCGGATCAAGGTCAAGGAGTAGAGGATGACTTCCCTGGTCAAGGTCAAGGAGTAGAGGATGACTTCCCTGGTCGAGGTCAAGGAGTAGAGGATGGCTTCCCTGGTCAAGGTCAAGGAGTAGAGGATGGCTTCCCTGGTCAAGGTCAAGGAGTAGAGGATGGCTTCCCTGGTCAAGGTCAAGGAGTAGAGGATGGCTTCCCTGGTTGAGGAAATCCCTGAGCTTATCAGGTTAGTTGTAGTGCTTGAATTTATTCAAGAAAAGCCGTCTTAGTCATTAGTTTTTTGTCAGCAACAGAGTGGTCTGATTATCAATCAGAGCAGGTTTACCATCACTGGTATGGCAGCTAAATGACTCAAAATAGCGACGAACTGGGGTAGGAAACTCAGGAAAGTTGAATACAGCATCACCATCAGCAATATTAGCCCAGAAGTAGCGTAGACTCGGAGCAAGTTTCTGGGCATCTGGTAACGGTAAATTTAAGGGGGGAGAAGTCAGGAGTTTCACCATGAATGGATAAGAGCGATCGCTCATCCATTCTCTAGATATCTGGGGTAGGTTTTCCCAACCAGGGACTGACTCCACTCGATGAGATTCAATTTGTAACCATCTTTTTCCTTGATTATCGGTACACAACTGCAATATCCGGTAGGGGTGAGGATAGCTAACTAATGAACCTGTGGTGATTTCGTAGACTCCCTCTTGATAGGCGATATCCTGTACATGCAAGTGACCTGTAAAGAGTAGATTGACCCCAGCAGTTTTGAGAATATTGTGTAATATTGGACCATTTTCCAAGATATACCGATGTCCCAAGGAATGGTTAGCTTGATCGGGCAAATGCTCGATCACATTGTGATGCACCATCACCAGCACCAATTTATCCTGGCACTGGGAAAGCAATTGCTCAAGCCAGATCAGCTGTTGCTGATCAAGACGCCCTACCTGTTTACCACCGGTATCGAACTGGTTAGAATTTAACCCAATCAGCTGTACTCCAGGCAAAACTTCACAGGTATAGTACAACTGCTCGGGATTTTCATAACCAAATTGGCGATAGTAGTAAGGAAATTCCTTTAGTCCAATCGAGTGTTCATTGGGTAAGATATTGGGGACATCATGATTTCCAGGTACGACGTACACTGGAAAAGGCAACTGGCTCAATCGCTTTTGTAACCAGGCATGATTGTCTGGTTCACCATGCTGGGTTAAGTCTCCTGGTAGGAGGAGGAAATCCAAGGCTTTCTGCTCTAAATCCTCCAGAATCCTTTCTAGGACTGGAATACTAACTTCTACCAAATGAAACCGATTGGGATGATCCCAGATGGTTTGGGGTAACCCGATATGTAGGTCACTT
The DNA here is from genome assembly GCF_010672755.1 of Moorena sp. SIO1F2. Lineage (NCBI taxonomy): Bacteria > Bacillati > Cyanobacteriota > Cyanophyceae > Coleofasciculales > Coleofasciculaceae > Moorena > Moorena sp. SIO1F2. The sequence goes on along the minus strand of NZ_JAAHFV010000294.1, from coordinate 1,928 downwards.
ACCACGGCAAAGCGAAAATTTAAACTCATAGCTAAAACTTTTCTTGATTAAACCCTAGATTAATTATTATTAAAATTATCGCTCATGACGTTTGCTGTTATACCATTACAACTCCTTGTTTAGGTTACATTTAACTGCTCACCTAAACAATAATGGATAATCTTTAATTTAGCCTTACATAATTAAGCTTTAGTCTATAAAAAATTTTAAAGATTACATTTAGGATAAATAGAGATGAGTCGGAATTGCGTTCATTGAGGTGCGACCCAAGGGCGCGAGGGATTGCTCGCGCCCTTGGAGGCGCGCACCTAGATCTGACATTTACAACTAGATTAGGGATATAACCCCTAATCCCTGATCCCCCATCCCCTGAGTAAAGTAAGGAGGTGCTAAGGTTGGCTAGAGTTCGAGTGCGACAACACGTTAATCCACTTAGCAAGCAATATCAGATGCCGGTGAGTCCTCCGGATTGGAATCAAGTTTATGCCCAAACGGCTCTTCCATTACATCTGGATATTGGCTGCGGGAGAGGGGAATTTTTATTGCAGATGGCAACACAACAACCCCACTGGAATTTTTTGGGGTTAGAAATTCGGGAACCATTGGTAAAACAAGCCAACAGTAAGGTGGTGGATTTAGGGTTGAGCAATCTCCTATTTTTGTTCTGTAATGCTAATAGTTCTATAGATTCACTCTTTAGCTCTTGGCACCCTGGTGCCTTGCAGCGCGTCACTATTCAATTTCCTGATCCTTGGTTCAAGAAGCGACAAGCCAAACGACGTATAGTGCAGCCCACCTTGGTTGATACTCTAGGGGCTTATTTGACCAGTGGAGGGGAGGTCTTTCTACAATCCGATGTGGAGGAAGTGGCAGTGGAAATGCGATCGCGTTTCGATGCTCATCCAGTCTTCTACCGGCCAGAGACTGCTTGGCTGCCAACCAACCCCCTGCCAGTGCCTACTGAACGGGAAATTTCCACCCTCGCTCGTGGTGAACCTGTGTACCGAATGTTGTTCTTTCGCCGTGATGATGTTTAAGGAATCGTGGAGTAGGAACACTGGTAGCCAAACCGCCTTCTGATTCTATCAGATCAGCGGGCTACTGGTCTGTATGCTCCTGCCCAATTTGCTTCTCCCCTATGGTTCGCTCTACCTAATTAAAGCATGAATAACCATCAAGCTGAGGCAACTCAGGCAGAAATTATGGTTGTGGATGACACACCAACCAATTTGCAGCTGCTATCTTCGATCCTGATTGAGCAAGGCTATCAGGTTAGGAGCATGATCGATGGACTACTTGCCTTGGAATCAGCATTGTGTGATCCACCGGATTTGATTTTACTCGACATTATAATGCCAAAGATCGATGGCTATGAGGTCTGTAAACAGCTGAAATCTAATCAAAAAACCCAGGGAGTTCCAGTAATCTTTATCAGTGCTTTGGATGAAACTTGGGACAAGGTGAAAGCCTTTGCTGTTGGTGGTGCTGACTATATCACCAAGCCATTCCAGGTTGAGGAAGTTTTAGCCCGTGTGGAGAATCAATTGACTCTGCACAAGCTACAAACACAACTGATTGAGCAAAATCAACTGCTGCAACAGGAAATTCGCGATCGCATTTCCGCTCAAGCTGCTTTAGAAGCCCTCAATCAAGAACTTGAAACCAGAATCCAAGCTCGCACAGTGGAACTAAGAGATTACTTAGAACAGCTACGGAACTTGGAATCGCAATTGCGTCAATCACTGGAGCGTGAAAAAGAAGTCAGTGACCTTAAATCTCGGATTATTTTTACCATATCCCATGAGTACCGTACACCTTTAATGACAATTCTATCCTCTGTGGAACTCCTAGAAAAGTACCGTCATACCCGCAAACGGCAGAGCCGTTTGTTGTCATTGAGCAGCGTACTGCTCGTGGTCCCTCTACCA
>NZ_JAAHFV010000293.1:0-8234 GCF_010672755.1 Moorena sp. SIO1F2 | reverse complement strand
GATATTAATTCTAGTGGATGAGCCTGAGACAGGTAGTGATACTGCCCATGTACTGGTATAAGTTGGCTGAGCTGATTTCAAATAAAAAAATGTTAAGCCCCAAATTCCGGCATTAACGGATATCCCCAAACACAAGTAAAATAGCCAACGTAGAGGCATGAGATTTGATTTTTCATAGGGATATGGGGCTATGGTCTTATAATTAGTAGTCATTGGAGCATCTCACCTGGCAAATCCACATTTGTAGTCTTAAGTTATAGTCTTAAGTTGTAGTCTTAAGTTATGATTTTTGATATTTTGTTCTATTATGAAAGACTTGGCAGAGAGTTTTACCCCACTATCAAGCAATGGCTTAAACCCGTAGCCAATACACCCCTGATGAAGAGTCAGATCTCGTGAGCTTATAACTTGTGATAGATGCATTAATTATAACATTTTAGCTATCCTCAATATGAATTAGGGTATAAATATGTCTTTAATAATCCGAATGGGATTGAAGATATCCCCAATAAAGTCAAAAACACTTTTGACATTAGTTACCGTTGAATCATAGCAAGCGACACTATCTCTTGGCATCAGCACTGGATTAACTTGGTCATCATTAGGCTTCTTCACCAAGTCCTCTACAGAACGTTCTATTGCCAGGGTTTCCCCAGTAGTACGGTCAGTTTGCAGTAACAGAGCACGGCGATCTGCATTTGTGCTTTCTGTGCCTCCAACACAACTAGCAGCAATTACAGCTTGAGATAGACGGGAGCCATATTCAACTTCCTGGATTCTAAGGTCACGTCCATTATTGGGATTAGTGAGATTGGAGATAAACACAGGAATAGTTGAGGGAGTCAGCTGGGAAGGTCTGGCTAGATAATATTGAGGCAACTCCCGAGTCGGAACAATGATTTGGTCTCCAGCAATCAAGGGAATATCCTCCACTGGTGATCCGGTGAACACACCAGATAAATCAATTACCTGTTCCTGCTCACCCCGAACCAAGCGCACCTGTTCAATGTTGGCATTTGGTTTGATGCCGCCAGCCGTTAAAATGGCAAAGGTTAGGTAGCGTTCTGGAGGATAGTCTCCTGAGACAGTAGCAATCGATGCCGGTAAGTCTCGACCTTTAGAATCCGTATCATTAATCAAAACCCGACCAGGTTCAAAAACAGCTCCTCCCACAGTTACCTGAATTGGAGCCCACTCAAAGAGTTGAATGCTGACTTTGAGGAAATCAGCATGAAAAAAGCCCCCTTCCAGCAAAGCCTTGACTAGGTCTTGCTCGATTTCTGATACTTCTCGACCCGCTGCCAGTATCGGGTCTAGGTAGGGAAATTTTATGTAACCATCCAGATTAACTTCATAGGTGGCACTGAAGCGTTCAGCTTCCGGGATTTCTTCTTCGCCAGCCACAAAGAGTCTAAGGCGATCGCCAGGAGACAGTGGTAGAGCCCAACTGGGAACGGATACACCTATTGCTGCTACGGTAGTAATTAACCCTGCTATCCAAAACTTGAGAATGGACATTGAAGAATCTCTGGGTTCACAACTATTACTTAGTGCTATTACTTAGTGATAACACGTGATAACACTTAGTATAGGGGGGTTTCGGTGAGTGTTTGAGTGTTGACTTACGATCAACACTCAACAACATTCAACAAAAAACACTGAACAGAAAACACTCAATTCCCTTTGCGACTAATTAAAATTAGTCACTAGTTAATTTTCAGTTAACCAACCACAACAGTTTCTTTAATTGCCGAGAGGGGCTTACCCTGAAAATAGTCAGGAATCGGCGCTCCCATCAAATTCAGAATAGTGGGGGCTAAATCTAGAGAATGACCAGCTGGTAAACTAGAACCTGGCTCAATATCTTGTCCTTGAATCACCAAAAAGCCATCAGAGCGGTGAGAACCAGTACGATTAAAGGGAACTGGACCAATGCGTCCAATATCGGGACTATCTACTACGTCAGTGGCATATTTTTCTTGCCAGATCACGACTAAGTCACCATCAGGTAATTTCGGACCAGTTTCAGTTGCCGATTGGCGGGTGCGGATAATTTCCTTCACCATTGGTTCCCCAGTGCGAGCATCTTTAAGCTGGTAAAGTTTTTGAGTCAATTCCTCACATACAGCATCGTACTGATCAGGGGGGACAATACCGTGAGGTTCCCTTCCCTGGAGATTAATCCTGATATATCCTTCCGAATAACTAGGCAGCGCGAAGGCTTTCATCTGAGGCCAGCAGGGTTGGTACCACGATGGACTCTGGAAAAAGAATGGATCGGATTCTGCCTGCATCTTGAACGGAGAAATGAGATCTGGTCCAGGAGTGGAACCAAACAAGGGTGCGATAGGATTGAAAAGTTTGGTAGGGAGTTGACGTCTTAAAAAACCTTTGAGTGGATTCGATTCATGCTTGAGGCTCCATACTTTCCCCATCCAACCCTTTTTAGCCCTGGCATCATTGACTAGGGGTTCTGGGGGTTGACCATAGTTGCCACGACCAATGCCATATTTACCTGGGAAACTCCAGCGATAGAGAAATTCTGGCAGGAACAACATACTCGGTAGATCCATGACGTTAGACCCCATACCATGGGCAGCAAATACTACGACCTGGGCATTATCCGGGGCTTTGCTCAAAATTCCACCAATGGCTTCGTCAATAGCTTCAAAAATTTCTAACACGGGGTCTCCAGGGCATTTAGCACCTACAGATGGGTAGAGGGGATGATCCGGCTGACTCAGGTGCCAGAAGTAATGCCCTGCAGTATGGGTTTCACCAAAGATTGTTAAGAAGAAATCCCACGGCATCTGCTCCAACAAGTCTTGACAAATGGCACCCCGGCGTGCGATACCAATCTCCAGTTGTTCCTGAAGACCCTTGAGTGCTGCCACATCCATAATACTGGCATGGTCTTTGCGTAAGACAGGATGCTCACCATGCTTATCAATCACATCCTGTAGCAAGGATTTGGGTATGGAATGACTTGGAGTCAGAGGAGAGTGAGCTCCCCAAGCGAGAACTTGCAACCCATTGACCTGATTGGACAGGGGAGCTTGAGGCATATCAAAGACTGCCACCCGATAGTCATCTCCCAAGGCATAGAAGGGTTGATACTCAGCAAAGTCGTAGGCTTGAATGTCTTCTACTTCGTAAGTGCCTTCCTTAATTTTCAGAGGTGCCCAGTACCCTGTTTGCTCAGGAGAACAACCAGTGAGGAATGTTGTCCAGGGAGTCTCAGCCCGGTAGTATTCATATGTCTTTAAACGTCCGTAAGATCCCTGTTCTCGTAAGCGACGCAGGTTTTTCAGATGCCCTTGAGATATCCATTGCTCTATCAAGGCAGGGTCGGCAGCATCCAAGCCAATGGCAATTACTGGGTTTCTCATGGTTGTGGTCGGTAGATCTGTGGGTAATTTTCTGGTAGGTTAAGTAGTGTGCCTAGTTTAGCTCAGCATCTAACCCTACAAATAACAATAGTCGGCTTCACAAAGATGAAGGTTGAAGGATCGATGAATCTTATAGTAGGCTTGTATAAATTTTCTGTAAAGACTACTGGTATCGGTCACACTATGTAGTCTCATTCTATAAGTAGCAAAGAGTTGAGGCATTTGTTAGCTCGACTAATTCTCAGACTCGGCTGGTGAGCTACTACCTGCTAAAAAATCTTCTTAAAATAAGCCATAAACCTGATCAAGACTACCTGATCAAGACAACGACTCGTGATCAGTAAAAATTACCATCGTTAGCTCATTTATGTAGAGTCTATGAAGACTATTTAAAGATTTTATTAAGCTCAGAGAAAATACTAGCCGGGACTCGCCCATAGGCTATGATATTAATGGTAAAATCAACCATTAACTAACCATCAATAACCCATAAAGGAGGACTGGTGCAACCGTAAAAACAAGTACTTTTAATTAAAGTAAATACCTAATACATAACCACTAAATTAAGCATAAATCAAGCCTAAACCAGGCTATCCTTACTAAGGATTATAGAAAGGAATTGACTTGAGGTTTTTAAGCTCTAAACATCTAAGCATATCGGGGTTGACTAGGAGGATGGAAAATTGAATTCATTCCCAGACAGCCTGATTGATTCAATCACAGTTTACTCTAATCTATAACGTTATAATTAGTCACCAATTCTAACCTCGATACGATCTAGATCACCCTGTGACAATGAGATTGAATATTTCGGTAAATATCTAACACTGTCCTGATCGATAATTCATCGCTTCTTAACACAGTGAACTAGAGTTTAATGCTAATACTAAAATAGATTTATGTCAAATTCCTGAGATAGTTTCAACCCCTGGTGTAATCTACATCAAGGGATTACTGTTGTTTAATTAGAGGAGATCTATAGGTTCAGCTATCTAGACAAAAGGGTATTTACCAATTTTTCAGAGCTACTATAGTCAAATTTATAGTCAAATTACTAAAACTGTGATAATGTAATTTTATTCTTTCCCAAATAAAATCTTGTTCGAAACAGTATCAAGCTAACTTGGTTAGCTGATCGGTAAATGGTAAATTGACTGAGTTTGGTTCCAAGTCTGAAGATTTTTGGTAAAAACTTGACTGTTTTTATTGCTTATCCCTTAGTTAGGAGAGACATCGTCAAAAGGTTAAACATGAGAGAAATAGTCAAAATATTAAACTTAGAGATTGATAATATATCAATCTCAGAGCTTTTAAAGCGGCTCGATAGCGGGGTTATTTTTACTCCCAATGTCGATCACTTAGTTAAGCTACAAAAAGACCCTGAATTCATGAAGGCATATCGAATTGCCGATTATAGATTATGTGATAGTAAAGTTGTGTATTATGCGTCAAGGTTTTTGGGGTCACCCATACAGGAGAAAATTTCTGGATCTGACCTTTTTCCAGCTTTTTATGAATATCACAGAAACAACGAAACTATTAAAATATTTCTCTTAGGTGGACGAGAAGGAGTCGCTAAAAAAGCTCAAGAAAATGTCAATGCTAAAGTTGGCAGAGAAATGGTTATCGCTGCGCACTCCCCATCATTCGGATTTGAGAAAAATGAAGCTGAATGCCAAGAAATCATAGAAATGGTTAACAACTCTGGAGCTACAGTACTAGCTGTGGGAGTTGGTGCGCCTAAACAAGAAAAGTGGATACACAAGTACAAAGATCAATTACCAAGCATTAAAATATTCATGGCAGTAGGTGCCACCCTTGATTTTGAAGCAGGAACCAAACCAAGGTCCCCTGTCTGGATGAGCGAGGTAGGCTTAGAATGGTTACACAGGCTAATATCTGAACCACGACGATTGTGGCGGCGATACCTGTTTGATGCTCCGGTCTTCCTTTGGTTAGTGTTGAAGCAAAAACTCAAGAGTTCTATGTTGCCGCCACCTAGGGTCAATCTGAATTGATCGCAAGTGCTATATTTTCCGTTTATATCGGAATTGTTTACTGGATCCTCAAGATTACCTATGACCTTTGTACCGATTACTTTTGGTGTCGCACTTCTACAACGGTGTGAACATTACCCCGTGGGTTAAAATCCCCCTTGATGGTGACATCTTCCGGGTTACAGGCGGCTACGAAGTCATCTAAAATTTGGTTGATACTCTCTTCATGGGAGATGTAGCGATCGCGGTATGTATTGATATACAACTTAAGGGCCTTTAGTTCTACCACCAGTTGATTGGGAACGTAGGTGATGTAAATCGTGGCAAAGTCCGGATAACCAGAAAACGGGCACTTGCAAGTAAATTCCGGTAAGGTGATGTTTATGTGATAGGGACGACCGATACGGGGATTGGGAAAGGTAATAAGTTTTGCTTGGGCAATCTCCTGTTCACCGTATTTAATCTGGGGTGTGTCTACTTCTGGTGATGCTTGTTCCTGGGTAAAGGAATTACTCATTGGTTTTGCTAGGATTAGAAACGATTTGAGGAATTTCTAGGATGGGATTCCCAGTCAGGACAATCTTCTGTGTCCCAACCATAGGGATGCATAGCGCAGACTAATAAATTTCCACCGTAGGCTTGACCGTGATAATGACGGCAACCTATGCAAGCGGGATGTTTCTGTGAGGATGGTGTCACGGAATCAGGAAAATCCTCGTCTGTTTCACTGACCATAACCTCAAAGTCAAAATAAATCTCAACAAACGGTTCAACAATCTCTTGCAAACACTGGTCAATTTCCGCACCAATGGCATTGTCTACCTCATTGGCAAACTCCTCAACTTCATTGGCAAACTCCTCAACCACCTCACTGACACCCTCGAAGAACTCATCGACCATATTAGCCACTGATTCCAGGGTTTCATAAATACTTTTAGACCAATCATCTTCCATAGTAGACATTTACTAAACAAACATCATGTGCTCAACCCCTAGGTTGTTCACAAATTAATTATAAGTGCTAAATAAGTGCTATAAGTTAGCGCTTTAGCCGACGCAATTCTTCTTGCATAGCTTGCACCTGCTGGCGTAGTTTGTCAACATCCTGCTCTTGGGGTGGTGCTGATTCTTCTTCCTCATCAGTAATAATCTCAATCCGGCGCGGCTCAGGTTTAGGATCATTAGGGTTAGCTTGAGAGGATTGCTGTTGCCCCTGTTGCACTAAATCTTCAACCAGTTTACGGGCTTCCTCGGTAGTCATCTCCCCTTTTTCTACCAGTTCATCTACCAGTTTCTGAGCTTGACCTCGCACTTCGGACAAGGTTCCCCCAGCTCTCTCCCCTGCTGCAGCAGCTATACCGACGCCTAGATAAAACGCTTTTTGAACCAAATTTCCAAAACCAGCCATGAACACTGATACTCCCAGAGTTATCCTAATACTCTATGATTCCAGGATAGGAGTGAAATCCCACTTTGCCCACTCGACTTAAGGTAGAAGGACTTAAGGGTCAGGAGGACTACAATAATACTATACAATGCAATACCTCCCTAAGGCAGAAATCTGTTGAGTTGATGAATAAAGTTGTCGTTGGCTTGTCTGGTGGGGTAGACAGTTCCGTAGCTGCCGCCACCCTCCATCACAAAGGATATGAAGTTGTAGGATTGACCCTTTGGTTAATGAAAGGGAAGGGTCAATGCTGCTCTGAGGGAATGGTCGATGCAGCGTTTATCTGTGAACAATTAGGGATTCCCCACCATATTGTGGACAGTCGCGATGTTTTTCAGGAAAACATTGTGGATTACTTAGTCTCGGGTTACCAATCTGGGATTACTCCACTTCCCTGTTCTCAGTGCAACAAGGCAGTGAAGTTTGGTCCGATGCTGACCTATGCCCATGAGACATTGGGGATTGATAAAATAGCCACAGGTCACTATGCCCGGATTACTTATGATGCCGAATGCGATCGCTATCAATTGCGGCGAGCACTAGACTTGACAAAAGACCAGTCATACTTCCTGTATGACTTGACTCAAGACCTGCTGGCGGCTTCCCTATTTCCTTTGGGAGAACTGAAGAAAACAGAAACGCGACGCCTGGCTGCTGAGTATAATCTCAAGACTGCTGATAAACCAGAAAGTCAGGACTTGTGTTTAATCGAATCCCACGGTTCCATGCAGAAGTTCCTGGACAAGTATATTTCCCAAACCACAGGTGACATCGTGGACTTGGATGGAAATGTGGTAGGGCAACATCAGGGAATTCACCACTACACCATTGGACAACGGAAAGGGCTAGGTATAGCTGCTCCCAATCCCTTGTATGTGATTGCCCTGGATGCAGCCAGGAATCGGGTAATTGTAGGGGAACGCCACCAAGCCACCCAACCTGAATGTACTGTTCATCGGGTCAATTGGGTATCGATTCAGGAACCTACTGTTCCCATTCGAGCTTCTGTGCAAGTTCGCTATCGCTCACCTGCTGTACCTGTGAATGTGATTCCTCTAGAAGGAAATCGGATCAAATTAGTGTTCGATGAACCACAATTCAGCATCACCCCAGGACAGGCTGCTGTTCTGTATGACGGGGAGCTGGTGCTTGGAGGTGGCATTATTGAGCAGTTACCAGAGAAAATTGCTAATGGCAAATTGGTTGAAGGTTGAAGGTTGGAGGTTGAACGCGATTGCGTGGCCTTTTGGCCAAGGTTGAACGCGATTGCGTGGCCTTTTGGCCAAGGTTGTTCACCCAAGGCGATTCGGTGTAGGGTAGGTTGAACGCGATTGCGTGGCCTTTTGGCCAAGGTTGTCGGTCAGAATGCAGAATGGTGAATTTAGAATGTAGAATTCCAAA
>NZ_JAAHFV010000292.1:0-8241 GCF_010672755.1 Moorena sp. SIO1F2 | reverse complement strand
TCCGAGATTGAGCTAGACGGCTCAGCGCTTGTTGCCAAGCGCCCCGTGATGGCATACGACGGTCTCAAGGGGAGCAACTTGTTGAATCTAAACAGTTTTATGAAGCATTGAGTTGTTATGAGGAATCACTACAACTTTATCGAAAGTTAGGTGACCAAGCCGAAATAGCGAGCACCTTAATAACTATAGGTAATGTGTTTCAGGGTTTGGAGCACTATGATCAAGCACTATCTTCTTATCAAGAAGCTTTAACTATTTCTGAACAGATAAATAATCAAGTTAGTCAAGCAATTGCCCTGGGGGGATTAGGTGAAACCTATTTGTCTTTGGGTGATTACCAACAGGCGATTGACTATCTTCAAGCAGGTTTGACTATTCAACAGCAGATTGGTGATGCTAAGGGCGAAGCATCCTTATTAGCTAATTTGGGGAATAGTTATCAATCCTTAGGTCAGTATCCACGAGGGATTGACTATTTTCAACGGGCTTTAAGAATCCAACGAGAAATTTGTGATCGCAAGGGTGAGGCAGCTTCATTAAGTAGCTTAGGTAGTGCTTACCGAGCCTTAGCACAATATCAACGATCGATTGGCTATTTTCAACAGGCTTTAGCAATCCAAGATGGGATTGGTGACTCCTACGGTAAAGTAGATTCTTTAAGTAGTTTGGGTAGAGTCTTCTATTCCCTTAAGCAGTATGAGCAATCCATAGCTTCTTATGATACAGCAATCGAGATTTCCCAAGAATTGGAAATTGAACAACCGGCTTTATTTAGTCAGCTTCTATGTAATCGAGGTAATGCTTTAAAGAGTATAGGGCGGTTAGAGGAATCAATCAAGAGCTACGAGCAAGCCATTGAAATTGAACCAAACTCAGATGAAGCTCGATCTGAGCGCCAGGATGCTCTAGCTCAGTTGGGACGATTAACGAAACCCTTGCCAATTTTAGCCAATTGGGCAATCCCGAAAATAGGGGAATCGTTGTTGGGGATTGTTTCAGAAAAAGGATGGGATCGCTTAACTCAAGCCCTGAATAAAGCCGATGTAGAAAAAGCCATCCAAGCTGGAGCAGAAGCGGTTAATAAATGGGAAAAACAACTCCCTGCTCAACAGCGCTTATTTTTTAACGCTCCCCCAAATAGCTGGAATAGAGTTAAGATTTTTTTACGCAACTATTTTACTAATTCCGTGGTCTTAGCGGAATTACAAAAACCCTTAATAAATCAAGGGAAGCCAGACGGGGAAATTTTAATCACGGTATTTCAACAGCAAGCTGAAACCAAAACGATTCAACTAAATCAAGACAGTATCAAGCCTTGGATGGAGAGGTTTATTGATGCTTATTTTAAGCAGACTGATACTTATCTCAAGTATCAGGTGGCTAAACAGGATTATTGTCAACAGTTAGCTAACTGGTTTGATGATGTTAAATTTACTGGCATTGCTGTGGCTGGACAAGAGGTAGAAAAATCTGAGAAATTAGCTCAGATTTTTGTAATGCCAGATGTAGTGGAAGAGGTGTCAACTGCTAGGGATTTGGAATTGGATCGGTTGGCAAGGGAAAGTGGGGAAAAACCGGAAAGGGCGCTTTTGGAAAAGACGACTGGGCGGAAATTTTTGGCTGATCAGTTGTTGAGTCAAAACCAGTCGATAAGAGTAGTGATATTGGGTGCGCCAGGGTCGGGAAAAACAACGCTGATGAGTTATTTTGCGGTAATGTTAGCTCAGAGCAAGCCTGAGGTTTTGGGGTTAGATGGTGATACCGACTGGCTACCAATTTTAATTAGGATGCGAGATTTGGCCAGATATCCAGATCAAAGCATCATCGACTATGTCCGTGGGTTTGCTGAGAAAAGGATTGCCGTCAACACTTTACCAGTGGGATTTTTTGAGCATTGGTTATGTGATGGTAGAGCCTTGATATTGCTGGATGGCTTGGATGAAGTAGCAGAAGATGCTAAACGGTATGATGTGGTCAGGCGCATCAATAATTTTTTAGAACAGTTTGACAGAAATCGGGCGATTATTACCTCTCGTCCGGCTAGTTATCGGCCAGACTTTTTCCGCACTGAGGAATTTCCCCACTATCACATCCAACCCTTTGATGACCAGAAGATTTCAGCGTTTATTGATAACTGGTATAACAGTCGGTTTCAAGACCAAGCAGAAGCGGAAAGGCGCAAGCAGACGTTACGAAAGGCTCTCGGTGATAATGACCGGATTAAGCTATTGGCACGGAATCCGTTATTGTTGACAATTATTGCCTTGATTCATCGGTATCAAGCAGTATTGCCCAAGGAACGCCATAAGCTTTATGACAAGGCAGTGGAAACCTTGTTAACCTCTTGGGATGCAAATAAAGAGTTAACTCGTGATAAGAAGTGGTTAACCTATTTGGGTTTGGATGATTTACCTCGATTGATGGAATCCCTGGCTTATTGGATTCATACCCAGGGAAATATTGAAGATAATGACAGTGGCACGTTGATAGACCGGGATGATTTGATTGATCAGTTGAAGCAACAGATTAAAGACTTGAAGCAGGTGAAGCTTCATCAGGCCGAGCAAGAGGCGAAACGATTTGTAGAATTGATTCGCGATCGCACTGGTTTGTTGAATGAGCAGGGGCAAGATTGTTATGCCTTTGTCCATAAGACCTTTCAGGAATATTTGTGTGCTGAAGATATTGACTATCAGGCGGATAATGAGGGGGATTTCGATATTGTTTTGAATCACATTCGGGAGCATTTGCATGACTCCCACTGGCGCGAAGTATTACTATTGCTAATAGCACAACAAAAACCGAAAAAAGCGGCGAAGGCGATTAAGGCAGTTTTGAATAATAAGAGTGACTATGAGCAGTGGTTGCATCGGGATTTGTTGTTTGCTGGTAATTGTTTGGCAGAAGACACGAAGAATTTGCGTGGTGCTGATCGTGAGTTAGTGCAAGAGATTTTAGAGCGCTTGGTTGAGTTGGAGGTGAGTAAAGAGCGGGTTGGTTATAATATCCGCCATCAGGTTTTTCAGATAATTTGTAGTTTCTATCAAACGGATTTTCAGACACAGGTATTGGAATTGTTGAAAGAGCGATCAGATCGGATTGGTGAGGAACGATTGCTGAAATATCGACATGAGTTAGGGGAAAAGGATCAGGTAATTACTATATTTCTAGCACAGCTTCAGGATCCAGATTATTATGTGCGTAGAAGCGCAGCTGTGACCTTGGGCAGATTAGGCAACAGTTCAGAAACTGTAATCAGCGCCCTCCTAGCAAACCTTCGGGATGAGAATTCTGATGTGCGTGGGGAGGTAGCCTATGCCTTGGGCGAATTGGGCAATAGTTCAGAAACTGTAGTCAGCACCTTACTAGCACAGCTAATGGATGATGACTCTGATGTGCGTGGGAAGGCAGCCAATTCTTTGGGGAAATTGGGCAACAGTTCAGAAACGGTAGTCAACGCCCTACTAGCACGGCTAATGGATGATGAGTCTGATGTGCGTGGGAGGGCAGCCTATGGCTTGGGCGAATTGGGCAACAGTTCAGAAACGGTAGTCAGCGCCCTACTAGCACGGCTAATGGATGATGAGTCTTATGTGCGTCAGGGGGCAGCCTATGGCTTGGGGAAATTGGGCAACAGCTCAGAAACTGTAGTCAACGCCCTGTTAGCACGGCTAATGGATGATGAGTCTTATGTGCGTGGGAGGGCAGCCTATGGCTTGGGCGAATTGGGCAACAGCTCAGAAACTGTAGTCAACGCCCTGTTAGCACGGCTAATGGATGATGAGTCTTATGTGCGTAGCATGGCAGCCATAGCCTTGGGGAAATTGGGCAACAGCTCAGAACCCTTAGTCAATGGCCTGTTAGCACGGCTAATGGATCAAGATTCTGGTGTGCGTCAGTGGGCAGCCTATGGGTTGGGCGAATTGGCCAACAACTCAGAAACTGTAGTCAACGCCCTACTAGAACGGCTTCAAGATGAGCATTTTGGTGTGCGTAGCGACGCAGCCAGAGCCCTGGGCAAATTGGGCAAAAGATCCAATCATATTCTCCCCACTGTAATTGAATGGATTGAACAACACCAGGATTCCGACTATGTGGGCAGTGGTATTGATGTGCTGTGGGATTTGGTTGTAGATAGGGAGTAGGGAGCAGGTAAAGAGAGGGTTTTGTGATAGCTCCCATTGTAGACTAGACACAGGATTGGGTTTTGCGATCGCTTCGATTGTAGACTAGACACAGGATTAGGTTTTGCGATCGCATTCCAAGGGTTTGGATCCCCCTAAATCCCCCTTAACAAGGGGGACTTTATGCCATCTCATCGAGAAATAGAGCGAGTATTACAATAGTTCCGGTAGCCTCTAATATAATCGTTAACCACATCAATCGCTTCAGGGCGCATGTTTCGTTGACGGGGAAAGTCCTTTAATACCGAAAAAACATTTTGGTAAACCGCACACCAATTCCCAATCCCTGCCCGTAATGACTTTTGTGCCCGAACCAGGCTACGGATGAAAGCAATAGAGAAATCCTCAGGATCTTTCACAACTGCTGCATCTAATAATAATAGAGCATTAGCCTGCTGAACCTGCCCCAGACTCCTGCCCCATCTAGAGCGATTGGCTGCTGCAACAGTATCGCCCAAAGTCGGGTCATCCATCGCTAGTAAATACCCTAGCGCTAGTGCTTCGGCTGCTGTTAACATCTCAAGGGTAATGGCTGATGGCTGCTGACTACGGCTGCGAGCAATATACTCAAGATACTGATTAGCCCTCTGGCTTGGCTCAACAGAAAACCCAAGTTGGTTGATAATCGCTGCTCGCACATCATGGGTAATATCGGGATTGCTTAGGTTTCGGAAAACCTTATCATCAAGTCCATAAACCGAGGCATATGTAATCAGATCAACATCTTTATATGCCTTAGCAAAAGGAGTACTAGTTAAGGGGCTATCCGCCAACGCTACCGGAGCAGCTGTCACAATACAACATACCACAACAGGTGTCAGTAATGGTGTAATTTTCATTATAGCACTTTTGAATTGGATCAGGTATTTTTGTTTTGGGTTTTAGGGAGTAGGGAGTAGGGATTAGGGAGTAGGGATTAGGGAGTAGGGATTAGGATTTTTTGATTTTTTATGGTGGGCCAAAACAGTTTAATTATTGGGATTATTATAAATAATATTACTTTTTATACCTTACTTTAATTACCATTTATCATAACACCAAAAAATATTATGATATCTTGAATTGACTACTGTTCCCTGCTCCCTGCTCCCTGCTCCCTGCTCCCTGCTCCCTTTGCTATACTATTTCTAATTTTTTGATACTTCCAAATTATCAATAGTCAAAGTTCTTTCATCATCCGCTATCTCTGCTCTGTAGTCCATATCGATTTTAGTTGGATAACCTAAAGTAGCGTCGTAGGTAACATCAAGCTTATAATAATCCTGGTCAATAGCCTTTTGGACAACATCGAAAAGCTTCGAGACGGAATAATAGTTGTCAAAAAATTTCCGATTAACTGGTTTGCCGCTATCAGCAGCAACAATAGAAGTCGTTTCACCATTACGGATTTCTACAACAACTGGCTTAGTGACGTCACCAATACAATAGCAAGCTACTTGTAATCTATACCGGTAGTTATCTAGCTTTTGAGTTTCCCAACGTTCCTGGTTTTGTTCCAATTGCTGTTCAGGAGAAGGATCACTAGAACAAGCGGAAAGTGGCAGAATCATCACCAGTAATCCTAACCAACAATAGCGATAGAGTCTGGAGTGTAACCTCATACTGTTCCAGTCACCAAGTAGAGTGACCAATGATAATTCAGGATCGTTGACGAATCTGCTAGTGATTTTGTTGCCATTGTTGGTACGGGGGGCGGAGGCAAAAACTCACTGACTCTCGTTACCTGACCCTTGATGCGATAGTCAGATCAATTTTTAGTAGTCTTATAGTCTTTCTGGTCTTGTAGGTATTTAACCAGCTGATGTACTTTTGTTAATGGGTTAGCACAATCAATATTAAGCGTCTGTTCCTCCTTATGATATTCCTCCAAACGTTTAGCACGAGCTATTGCCTTATCTAGTTTTTTTTCTAATAAACTGTACATATCCATATTTTTATCATAAATATTATCCTCCTTTCTGAGTTCATAATTTATTTGATCAATTACGTCATTACATTTGCAAAAATGTTGAGTAGTGTATCGGTAATGTAGCAAAAACCACAACTCAAAACATGGTATTGATGGAATAGCGGTAATATCATTTTTATCATTTTTATCATTTTTTTTAACTTCTTTTAGCGCTTTTTTATATTCTTCAGGTTTATCCCCATCAAAGACACAGAATATCTTCTCATAATTTTTTCCCTTGCACAAATCACAGGCTTTTTCAACGATCACCAGAGGACTACCACCTTTACCATCAACCACTTCTACTTTTATTGTCGGTAGTTTTAATGATTTATTGAGGGATTTCAAGTAGTTGTATTCTGTTTTTCCTTCAACTACAATTAAAATATATTGTCTCCCTTCTTTCTTCTTTCGGGTACGTGCGAGATTACTAGAGGATTTGCTTCGCTTAGAAAAATTACTATCACGCTTCTTTGACATCTTCAAATATGCAGCCCACTTACAAAAGGAATCGCTCCATATCGACCTTTGAGGTAGCCTTTTTGTAGGGATTCATCTTGGCGAGGTTTAAAATCTAGTAACGGATAGAGCTGAGTGCTATTGTTGCTATCTTTTTCTGTGAACCATACCTGGTCTTGATTAAATATGTCTCGATCTAGGAAAGTTGTATCGTGGGTAGTAACAATCAATTGAGCATTATTTTGATTAGCTGCTTTGTCATTAAATTCTTTAATTAAATAGGTTGATATTACTGGATGCAAGCTGCGTTCTAGTTCATCAATAATTAAAATTTCTCCATTATCTAAAGCATCTATCAAATACCCTCCCATTTCAAATAATCGTTGGGTACCATCAGACTCATCCTCTAAGTCAAAGGGTATTGTTTGCTCAGAGTCATTCATTTTGTATAGCGCTAACACCTGAGGATAACTTATAACTGATTCTACTTCTGATGAGTTATCATTGTTCCTCATTATGTCGCTATTTTTAATTATTTTATTAATAGTATCTTTTAAATCTTCTTGAATTTTTTCAGGCATTTTTTTTACAATATCATCAAGAGTTTGCTGTTCAATTTTTATATTTGACATGCCGATATCAGCTCCTTTCATCAAATTGAAAACTTTTTCCATAAACTTTTGATATTCTGCACATTTTAAAGTAGTCAAATGTGCAGGACGTAAAGAGCTTAACCTTGATGGGAGTAAATTCAACTTATATCTAAACCATTCAAATATATTTCCTAACTGAGGATGATTATTTTGGGCGGCATGAGATAGAAATAAAGAATTGGGGCGAACAAAACCCTTAATACGTTCCTTTTCCCCTTTCAGCCCTGGTCCAAAATACCAACGATAACCCTGTTCTTCTGAAAGATAGTTACGCTCAAACCAAGTTTGAGGACGTCCTTTGGGATACGCGATTAGCCACTCTTCGTACACCCGCTCTTTGTCTAAGGAAAATCCGTATTGATAGCGAATATTATCCTGAATGAAAATAATTTCAAAACAGCTCGGCTTCTGCTGGCAGTCAACATTTAAGCGAAATGGTTCGATATTCCATCGACTGCCAAGCTGCATGCCAGTAGCTGACTGAAGCACAATCTGACGCATGGTCTGGATTGCACGCACCAGATTGCTCTTCCCGGAAGCATTAGGACCGTAGACCACAGCGCTGGTGAGTAGGCGCAGAGACTTGACATTAGGCATCGGGAAACTATTGCTATCCTGCCCAGTTTTTTTCTTAGATGCCACCATACTAAAGGTCTGGCGCTCTTTAAATGAGCGATAATTTTCTACGCTGAACTCAACTAGCATCACTAGGCTCTCCCATGGTTACTTAGGGATTATCCATTAATTTTGGTCAATGGTAAACCATGGTAAAGGAATGATTTAGTTGATTCTAGGAAGCTAGTTAGTAGAATGCGATTGACCGTAGGTCACGCTACGCGATGAAGCTTCGCTTCCGCTAAAAGCGATCGCATCTCTTCCTATCATGAAAATCGCAAGTTTTAACATCAATGGCATAAAGGCGCGCATCGGTGCCCTGACCGATTGGCTGACCGAAGCGGCCCCCGACGTGGCCTTGTTGCAAGAAATCAAATCTGTC
>NZ_JAAHFV010000291.1:0-8266 GCF_010672755.1 Moorena sp. SIO1F2 | reverse complement strand
TGCCAAGTGCCGAAATCCCGCCAGGGAACAACCAGGAACTCCAAGAAGTGATTCTTCGGAATCCCCATCCCTCTATAGGGTGGGGAGGATGTCAAGGCCTATTTAGCTGAGAGTGCATCACAGTTAATGTTTCTGCTAGTTGACTAAGGCGATCTTCGAGGTATTTTTTCCGAATCAATAGTTGTCGCAGTTTTTGATAACGAGCGATGGCCATGCTCACACTGGGAACCTGATCTGCTGGACAAAACCTTGACCAAGATTGACCCTGCTCATCCAAGCCACAAAGACGATAACCAGTACGAGGAGATTGATAGGTAACATTAGTATTAGATTGCTCAACCGCTTCATCCACATAGTCCATCATCCGGTCACCATTGGCTAGTCTTACTGTCCCTATGGCATCTTGGGGTTGACTCGCTTGAGACTCTAACCAGCCATCAACAATTGGTCCTTCTAGGTATAGGTCTTGAATTTGCCGGAGGATTTTGTGCAGTTCCTGCTGCCAACCCAGAACAATTCCCTCAATGTCTTGCAACAGATTCATGGCCAAAGCTGGGTTAGCACCATGGCGATGGTTTCCCAGTTTAGGGTATTTCAATCTAGGCAGAGTCGGTATCTTCTGTTCATCCTGGCGAGTAGGGAACGGTTGTACTGCCATAGAGAAAGAAGGTTCCTTTTTATTTCTACGACTTACTACACCTGCTTGTTGGTGATTAGTTTGATCAGCCACAGCTGGGGATGGTTTTGATGAATCAGTGGCACTAGCTTTTGCTAACTGATTTAGTGTTGTCTCGATCCGTCGCAATTTTGATTTCATGAAGACTGATTTGAGGAAATATAGTTGATTTCAAGGGGGAAGATGCCCATTATTGAACTATAAGCTTTATTAATTTTCGCGCAATGGCAATATAACTCCCAATAGCCTTGAATAGTACCAAATTTACCAGTACCAAATTGAGCACTAATTTAATTTTAGTCACCGGACCATCCAGGTCTGGCAAAAGCGAGTGGGCAGAAACCCTGGCGATGCAGACTGGGAAATCGGTAATATACGTTGCTACTGCCACAACCAACCCGGATGATCCAGAGTGGCTGGCCCGGATTGAAAAACATCAGCAGCGACGCCCCAGTTCGTGGACAACCCTTTTGGTACCACTGGACTTGGCAGGAACAATTACCAACTATTCTGACATCAATCACTGCCTGTTAGTAGATTCTCTAGGAACCTGGGTTGCCAATTGCCTAGAACAGAATGATACCGTTTGGCACCAAACGTTACAAAGCTTATGGAATAGTTTGAGCAAAGTTAAAGGTTCTGTAATTTTTGTTGCAGAAGAGGCTGGCTGGGGAGTGGTGCCAGCTTATCCTATGGGTAGGGCGTTTCGCGATCGCTTGGGAAATGTGGTGCGTCATTTGGGGCACTTGGCTAACCCAGTCTACTTAGTCACCGGTGGTCATGTGCTTAATCTCAGTACTTTGGGTCAACCATTACCCTATAATGGTACTGTTGGCCAATCACCTCAAACCTAATCCAATCCATGGCAAGAGGGGGAAGAGACCAGCAGTGGGGATTAAAAATAACTCCTAACAAATAACTACTAACAAAGCCATGGCATCTGAACAACAAGTCAAACGCTATCTCACCTACTGGTTCCAGTTAGGCAAAAAAGTTGTGATGCACAATGGTTTTTTAGCTATGCAGCCACAATCATTAACAAATGGCAAGCACTACAGCCAAGAATTTGAAACTATCTGGCAGCTAGTCATTTCACCAGAGACTGGTGATTGTTACCTGGAAGGAACTGAGGAAGCAATTGCGGATTTATTAACACCCAAGTGGGATATACTGCCTTGTGCCCGTTGTGATATGCCTTTAGCCATTAAAACCGCTGGGATACCACCAACCTGTTGTCCCTGTTTTGATTTACCCACATGGCCCAATACAGAATTGCCAGCACCACGAGATCCAGTGTGTAGTCAAACCGAACTAAGAGGGATTTGCGATCGCTTAAACAAAATTACTGAGAATGGAAACAAATAAAATACCAGTTTTTAGCTTGTAGAGTCGCCCCAAAAAAAAATTGGTTATTTTGATAATTATTCTATATATTACTCTCGTTTAATTTAAAGTGAAAGATTTCAGTAAAGACGATTAGTTGAATTGCAGCATATGGGGGAGTTTATCTACCCCATATGCTAGTGCTCTAGACAGTCAAGGAGATCACAGAGTTTTCAGATACTCAATCAAAGCTTTCTTATCCTGTTCAGGTAAATCAGTACCATAGAGATGTCCTTGGTTACCGTTAGCTATAAGGCTAGTATCGTATTTGAAACCCTCCTTCTCAGCGTTTGCTCCCTCCGAGACAAAGCCGACTTTTTCGGGATCATAGACATCATATCCCCGGTAAAATACCTTCGTCCGGTTCTCAGGAGTTTCCAGTAAGTTGGTTAGGTTAGGCACCGAACCATTATGGAGATAAGGAGCTCTTAGCCAAATTCCATCAAGGGCTACTGCTACATAACCATTAGTCTTACGGTAGTAGTCAACGTCCCATTCATAGCCTTCAGCGTACTCATTATAAGCATCAGCTGCTTCCTGAGTCCACATATCTAAGCGGTTGCGGTCAGTACCAATCTCATCGATAGGAATAACAGTTCCTGTCCGTTCTCCACCAAAAGCATGGCAGGATGCACAGCTATTAGCAAAAATCGCACTACCTTTTGCTGCCAATGTCTGATTAACCTCAAAAGGATATGGGGGAGGAGGTAATTCAGTAATATAATCTTCTACCCGCTTTAAACCTTCGATATTAATCGACGTCTTAGTAGCACCATCTCCGATTGCCGAAGTCTGAATGCTTTCCCTAAGTGAGGTTAGTAAGCCATCCCAATGATAGGCAAATCCTTCATGCATCTTTTTATTCCAAATCGACATCATGTCAGAGGTTTCAACAGAATCATCTAGAGGCTGATCTAATAATCGAAACTTAACAGAGTTGAACGGAGAGATCCGACCAGGTCCCCAGTCAGGACGGGAATCCATCCAACCATATCCTTCCCGAAGAAGTTTGAGAATTGATTTTCTGGTCTGAGGAATAATTACATAGCGATAAAGTAGTTTATCAAACCAAGAAAGCTCATAATTGTATCCGATTTCTCCAAGAATATAGTCGGCTGTAAATCGTGGATCATTGGCACAAGCTTGCAGAAATCTGAGGTAGCCTTGAGGATCAAACTTACTTGACGGTCCTCCTAAAATAATGGTAGGTTTATCTTTAGGATTTTCGCGAAATGTAGCCGTATGACAAGCAGCACAGGTTATTCCCTGACGGGGAAAACCAATAGTTTTTTTAGAAAAGCCAATGGGCAATTCTTTCCCCTCTTCCCAGGTAATTCCCAAAGACGTATAACCACCCGGTCCTGGTAGTTTGTCAGGAAATATCCGGGGAAGCACCAGCCAAATTAAATACGGTACACCTTCAGCCTTTTCTGTGCCAATGGAACCATACTTGAAGTGTTCTTCTGGCGACTCATAATCGTAATAGGTGGGAGGATTGGGGTCTTCTCGAAATAGGTTGTACCATCCCACGTAGGCTACAACTCCAGCCAGCAAGAAAATACTAATCACAATCGTTATTAGTATTTTCCCTAATTTCGTCTTCACCATTTCCATAACGTTATTCTTCTCCCTACTCCTAGATAGTGCTGAGTGCAGTGCTAGGTGATAAGTATCACTATTCCCGAAAAGTTAGGATAATCCCTTGGCTGTTTGTGAAATAAAGGGTTGTTGAGTTTGCAGGGCAAGGAATAAGATAATTCCTTGGATAACTGCGAAGAAAAGGTCAACCAAAGCGATACTCAGAAATCCCAGATCTTGACCAAATAACAAGACAGCGGTTATAAAAAACGTAGCTCCACCACCTCGTGTGACCAATATCGACATCCAAGCTGTTGCTTTATAGCGATAGGGATCCATGGCACCAGGAATGTATAAAATACTAATTTCCAGCAAAAGCAATCCTGCAGCACGTACCCAGATAATCGGCACTGGGATTTGCATTTTTAATAACGAAAGCATGACTTCTGGGAAGAACAATAAGGGAATGACAAAAAACACCACATTGATAATGATGCCAAGCCATACCACACGACCAAACCATTTAGCGTAAGCGTTCATTGAACCTCTTTCTTTTCAAAAATTTTGTTTTACACAAAAAAATGTGTCCAGTTATCCCTTATTAAAGGGTCTTCATGTACTCCACTACAGCATCTTTAGCTTCTGGAGAGAGGTCAGTTCCATACAGGTGACCACTATTGGAATTGCCACGAATTTCTGTATCAAGCTTAAAGTATTCCTTGCTATTCTCCTCGGCTACATCGGAAACAAAACCAACCTTTTCCTGATCGAAAACATCATCACCGCGATAGAATTCTTTGGGTCGGTTTTCGGGGGTTTCCAACAAATCTCTGAGAGTTGGTACTGAACCATTGTGTAAATAGGGAGCTCGTAGCCAAATTCCATCTAGGGGCACATTGGCATAGCCATTGGTCTTGCGGAAATGGTTGAAACGCCGTGGTGTGCCAACAAAGAGGGTATTTTGATTAGAAAGCAGTTCATAGGTGTAGGAATCTAGGCGATATCGGTCTGTACCAATTTCTTCAATAGGTGTTACCTTGCCAACCTTTGAACCACCAAAAGCATGGCAGCTGGCGCAGTTGTTTTTATAAATTGGCTTACCCACTGCTGCCAAATTCTGGTTAATCTCATAGGGATAGGGCGGGGCTGGTAATTCCCACAGCCAATCAGCAACCCGTTGAATCCCATCCAAATCTACTGTGGTTGGTGTCACCCCTGCACCCAAAGCAGCGCTCAGGTTCCGCTCATCGACCGAGTCATTATCACCATCCCAGTGCAACTGCAAACCCTCACGAGGCTTCTGATTCCAGATGGAGGGAAAATCTGCACCACCAATCAGTTCATCAGGGTCTAACTGATCCATCGGGAAGCGAAATTGCAGGGATTTATAGGGATTAAAAGTATCCACCCGCCCAGGACCGCGATCAGATTGGTTATTTAAAAAGGCGAGTAGGCTACCCTGAGCAATTAAAGCATCCCGAGTCTGGGGAATAACCAGGTAGCGATAAATCAATTTCTGGATCGGGTTAAACTTTTCCCCTTCGGCTGCAATCTCTGCCAAAATCCGGTCAGCGTTGAATCGTGGATCAAATGCTACTTCGGAGATTAACTTGATGTAGCCCGATAGATCGACCGTATTGGAAGGCATGGTGGTGATTACCCGGGGTGTACTATCCCGGGTATCTCGCACTGTACCAGCATGGCAGACTGCACAATTTAAACCAACACGGTCAACGAACATCCGACGCTTTGAAAAGCCGATGGGTCTGTCTTGTCCTGGTTCATAGATAAAGCCTAATGAAGCATAACCTTCACCGGGTAGCTTATCTGGAAAAATTGCTGGCAGTACTTTCCAGATCCAGTAGGGCATTCCATTCACTGGCTCGCTGCCGATGGAACCATACTTAAAGTGGTCGTTAATATCTGCATATCTAACTGGGGAGTTGGATATCAACGGCCAAGCTATCACTAGGGTGATGACCAGTACAACTCCGATAATAAGAAGCCAAAACCGCTTTAAGCTTTTTAAAGCACCCTTGATTAGGGTTGGGTTTTCTGATTCACTCATCAATTTCTTACCTGTAATCTATAAAATAGTGCGTTAGTGTTCAGTGCTAAGTATTTAGTAGATCACGAATTACCCTTGTATCGAAAAATTAACGCCATTTGTAGGGGTACACACCCGTGCCCCCTCAACTATAAAAAAGCATTCGAGGAAAGCGATCGCATTCTCTATGCTATTCTCTATGCTATTCTCTATGCTATTCTCTATGCCATTCTCTATGCCATTCTCTATAAGATGTAAAGAAACATTTCTATTTCTTAGAAGAGGTTTTTATTCTTCATTGTTGACAAAAATAATCAAGAATTACGAGAATGGCGGTGGGTCAAATACAGTCATCACCTGTTCAATCATTTTGTCGTGGTCATCATTGTATCGGCGCACATCGTAGCAGCCTAGGGGGTTTTGTAGGGCATTGAGCAAGCACCGGTTGCAGTAGGTGCAGGGTCGGTCTGGCAGGTCTTTTCCTTGCTGAAACTGCTGGACTAGGTCATTATTGGCAACCAGAGGACGGGCGATACTAACTGCATCACAGAATCCTTCACTAATCGCCTCACGGATGTAGGATGCTTGCTGAAAACCTCCCGTGCAGATGACTGGGATATTCACATGCTTTTTGATTTCCCGAGCATCACTGATGCTAATACCTTGGTATTTATCTAGGAGTTCCTGCATGGTTTGACTTGATACAAACTCCCGGAAGGAGTCGTCCAAGGCTTGAGCCTGTACATCTTTGCCGATAATCGGCTGAGTCGAACCCTTTCTGTAAACTCGGTTCCACAAGAACAGGAAGATGGGAAATAGGAATCGATACCGGAACAGTAAGTAATTGCGGAAGGTATAGATACCGCTTCCGAGCATGATCTCGTACCATCGGTATGCTTCGTCCTGGGGAAACTCACCAGGTGGGTTCAACGGGTGTGGAAATAAGCTTCCAGTAGATATATGAAGCGCATCTGCTCCAGCTTCCTCCACCCACTTGCAGATTTGGATAGAGTCTTCCAGGGTATTCCCAGGCTTGTCCCAAGGAATCACAGCATCGTTGTATTCCACTGCACTGATTTTTGCCTGGAGGTGAAAATCGTTTCCTACCTCTTTGCGTATTGCCTGGATAATCTCCAGCAAGAAACGAGCTCGATTTTCCAGAGAACCGCCATACTCATCCTTGCGGTCGTTGATGCCTGAACTCAGAAATTGGGTAATCAGATAGCCATTGGCACTGTGCAGTTCTACCCCATCAAGTCCTGCCTCACGAGCTCGTCTGGCACCATCAGCGAATGCCTGAATCATTTCCTTGATTTCCTTGCGTGTCATTGCCTGACACTCCAGCCCATGAAATGACTCAGTTTCACTGGTTGAACTAAGACCCTTATTATACAAATTCTCCACACCACCAACATCCCGCTGACGACCAGAGTGGCTCAGTTGCATCAAAAACTTACAGTCATATTCATGAACTTTCTCGCCCACCTTACGCCAGAAAGGAATTCGATCATCCCGGTCAATCGTGGCATAGTTAGGTAAAATTCGTCCTCGGATTTGGACGGGTGTAAAGGAAGAGACGATTGCACCGACGCCGCCTCGGGCAAATTTCTCTTCCCAATTAATCCGTGCCTGGTTACCGGAACCATCATAGTTGTCAAATCGACCAGAGATATTAGAACGAAAGATCCGATTCTTTAGGGTCAAGTTTCGGAACTCCAAAGGTTCAAAAATTATATCCTTTTCCATTTGATTTAGTTAAATCTTGGCTTTTGTCGGAATAAAGCAAGCTACAAGCTCAATGCCTAGCATTCCAGATGCTGGCGGAATATTTTTTTAGGAAAACTATTTAATGCTCTTATTGAGAGGAAATAACAATAAGGATGTCATTTGTCTTTTGTCCTTTCTATTTTGTGACGATTATTTGGTCTGATGCCCGATTCTCTGTTATACGCTGTCGCTAAGCTAGGAATAAATTATTGTCAGTGACTATCTCCCTTGACCCCATCCCCTTGCTTTGGGTTGGGGGAGGAGTCATTGAACTATCACAAATTTGTATAAGGGCGTTTTTTAGCCAATGTTGGGTAAGTCCTGACAAAATCTTGCTCCCCAGTTGGATCTTGTTAAGTCTCTCCTCGAAAAACTAGAATTTCCAACACTTTCCATTATGACTTAACGACCATTGATATTTCATGATTATTAAGTTTTTTAACAACAATCCGGTTTTGGAAAAGCTCCCTGTGAGGATAACTATCAAGGCAATAGAGAGATTTTTGGCAGCTGAACCACCTACTTCAGCTAGCGCCCCCATTCTCCCTCAATTTATCAAAAGTATGCTATACCTCAACTAGAGTCCCTCTGTGTGCTTCATTGGTTTGATTTTTCATTGCCCTAGGATCTGGTGTTCTGCTGAAAATGTAATTTAAGTTACAACTACTAGTGGATAACTATAACCTACATAGCCTTTCCAAAGGAATTGGAAACAAGGATTAGAGTTTTTTCATTACAAAAAATCCCTAGATACTTGATTACCTCTAGCATGCATGCCTGTTGCCTCTTGCCTTTCCCTAAGGGATTATGTTCAC
>NZ_JAAHFV010000290.1:0-8273 GCF_010672755.1 Moorena sp. SIO1F2 | reverse complement strand
CTGCCCAATCCCCCCAATTGTTTAAGCAGCTGTTGATGGTATCGGGTATGGATCGATACTACCAGATTGCCCGATGTTTCAGGGATGAAGACCTCAGAGCTGACCGACAGCCAGAGTTTACCCAGTTGGACATGGAAATGTCGTTTATGTCCCAAGAGGAAATTCTCCAGCTTAATGAGACATTAGTATTTCACATTTTTAAAACAGTCAAAGGTATTGATATCCCCAGACCATTCCCCCGCCTCACTTACGCTGAAGCCATGGAACGCTACGGAAGTGATAAACCCGATACTCGCTTTGGCTTAGAACTAGTCAATGTCTCTGATTTGATGAAAGATTCTGGCTTCAAAGTCTTTTCGGGTGCAGTAAAGACTGGGGGTGTAGTCAAAGTTCTACCTATTCCTGGTGGTAATGAAGCTATATCGAATGTCCGGATTAAACCAGGGGGTGACTTATTCAAAGAAGCAAGCGAAGCTGGTGCTAAGGGGATAGCTTACATCCGGGTGCGAGAAGGAGGTGAAATTGATACCATCGGGGCGATTAAGGATAACCTAAGTGATAGCCAAAAACAGCAGTTATTAGAGGCAACTGGTGCTACTGCTGGTCATTTGCTGCTGTTTGGTGCTGGTTCAGCTGACATTGTCAATAAAACCCTCGACCGGTTACGACTTGTAATTGGTCAAGAATTGGGATTAATTGATTCAACAAAAATTAACTTACTCTGGGTAACAGATTTCCCGATGTTTGAGTGGAATGCGGATGAAAAGCGTTTAGAAGCACTGCACCACCCATTTACAGCTCCTCATCCTGATGACTTAGATGATTTGAAAACGGCTCGGGCTCAAGCCTATGACTTAGTATGGAACGGGGTAGAAATCGGTGGTGGTAGTCTCCGGATATACCAGCCAGAGATTCAGCAACAGGTTTTTGAAGCTATTGGCTTGTCCGAAGAGGAAGCTCACAGTAAGTTTGGGTTTCTGCTGGAAGCCTTTGACTATGGTGCCCCTCCTCACGGTGGGATTGCTTATGGTTTGGATCGGCTAGTAATGCTATTAGCTGGGGAAGAATCTATTCGCGATGTGATTGCTTTCCCGAAAACCCAACAAGCACGTTCTTTGCTAACCGATGCTCCAGGTGTTGTGGATGATAAACAGTTAAAAGAGTTGTACGTAGCTTCTACCTATCACGATGAAGTATGAAGTATGAAAGTATGACTTATGAAGTTTTCATCCTTGATCTTGGTTAGAAGAGCGATCGCTTGGAGGTTCATTTAACCATGCCAGTGCCGCACCGCCAACTTCTGATAGAATACTGATCAAACGATACAAGGCAACGGAACTCAGCACCAGTGCCGGAGCAAAGTCATGCTCTAGTAAACCCACTGCAGTGGCTTCAAATACCCCAACTCCCCCTGGTGCCCCTGGGACAATTAAGCCCAACAGCCAAGCTACACTAAACCCACTAAGCAACAGGGGGAGTTGGCTGGGGCTGATTGGACTTAAGGCTAACAGGGTAAGCAAAAAGCCTAAACCTCGCAATCCCAAAAAGCCCAATTCCCCCAACAATGGTAGGATTGGGTAGCGCTTGACCCGGATAATCTGATCTTCATCGCTTGATTCAATGCTTTTCTTCTTGCCTGTTAATTGAGCTAAATACTGTAGGCATGGGTTTAAACACCAAGGATGAATCAGTATCAGTACAGCAAACAGAATTGGGAGTTGAATGATCCGGCTGGCCAAAGGAGAGCTGATCAAAGCCAGCAATAAAGCACCTACTGCCATCATGGGAGGTTCCATTAACACACTCAGAGTAGCTACTCCCAATGGAACTCCTGCTGTTTTAGCTGCCCAGATCCGACCATAGAAGTGCCAAACGTTACCTGGTAGATATTTGGCAATGTTAACCTTCAGATAGATCCGGATACACCATCCAAGCCCTGGTTGTTGGTCGAATTCCCGGAGCATCCAATGCCAAACCCAGCCAGTCCAGGTGTGGGCTAGCAATGTCACGCCAACAGCGATCCCTAAACAAGTCCATCCAGAAGTGCTGATCCGAATCGCTAGCACTTCTTGCCAGTTGTCTTTCAAGGCTTTTGCTAAGAAGAATAATGTCCCACCTAAGATTGCCCAGCGTAGGTAAGGTTTTAGGGGTGATAGGACTCGCTTAATCGCTACATTCATTGACTATCTATTCTAACATTTTTACAAAGTAATACGACACTTAGAAGATATCACAAATGACAGACAAAGAATGAGAGTGATAAAATGCTAAAAACTCAATTCGGTTACTAATAGTTAAAAATATATATTTAAAATATAGCATTGTTTATAAAAATTTAGAATTGATCAGCAGTGTCATCGAGTAAGCGTGTTTACACCAAGTTTGGTTGTTACTAGGTCACTATTGCAACGGTTTTTTGCCCAAGAGGATTGAGCGTTGACAGTTGACGGTTAAAAGTCAAATTCAAGGATAGTCTTACCAGTAAATTACATCTTTAAGCGGCAACTTAGTATTAGACTCGCTTACACTCGAAAGCAAGGGGCTTTGTAGCAGTAGCATCACTATGCCAGAAAACATGTCGGACAAGCCATCGTTCCAAAACAAGTCAAATGAGAAAGCTTTGGAACCAGAATAAAACTTGGTCATGGGGTTGTGGGGAAAATTCACCTCACAGTTTCACGACGGAAAATCAACCTCACAGTTTCAAGACAAGTATTACCAAAGCTTAGTCTACGGTTTTCGTGACTTGAAGACAGTAGTGTTGAACACAAGGCTATCAAGGTTGGATTTCGAGCAGGTATTTGTCCCCCTAAGATTCGCTACAAAAATTCCAGGTAATAGACCATTACCTAAGACAAACTCCCATCAATCTCAGATCAGTCCGGAAATTTGGGATTTTATCGCCAAAATACCTAAAAGACGAGCCTATCGACATTTGGCAATCATTGCCCCCCCAGGATCAGGAAAAACCACTACCTTGCAGCATTTGACCCTGACCTATGCCAACAATGCTCACCGCCAGTATAAAGCGCCAAAACTAATTCCTATACTGGTATATTTGCGGAATAGTTGCGATCGCATTACTAGTGAGCAAAAACCTAACTTGGCACAGCTAGTTACGAAACAAGTTGAGGAAGGGTCATTACCAGGATTGGGTCAATCCGCAGGCTTGGAACAACCTCCTGCTAATTGGTTTCGGGATCAGTTAGAAAATGGCAAATGCTTAGTGATGTTGGATGGGTTGGATGAAGTAGCTGATCCGGATCAGCGTCAGCAGGTGAGTCAATGGGTTAACCAGCAGATGCAAACCTATCCCCAAACTGCTTTTATCTTGACATATCGTCCCCAGGGCTATCGTACTACACCAGGGTCACAGGTCGAAACGGTGTTAGAAGTACAACCATTTAATTTCAACCAAATTCAGCAATTTCTTCAGGGCTGGTATCAACAAACTCAGATTAGTGGGATTTAAACAATAAAAAGAGTAAAATAAGGCTATAATAGTTATCATACAGTAATTTTACGTCGAAATAACCGACCTGAGAGAAACCACTCCCTCCGCCATGCCCCCGTGCTTTGAGAAATGGTGTAAACGTTTCGACGATTGCTTCATGCGCCAAAGCCCAAAAAACCGGATTTAGACATTATTTAGGGGGATTATTAGGGGAAAGCGAGAGGAAAAACCTGACACAGATGGCAAATAATGCAGTAGGTGTAGTTTACAGCCGATTACACCATTTCTTGACTGATGCCCCTTGGGATGCCGTTAAGATCAATGAACGCCGTTTACAAGTGATGAACAAATGTTCAAGGGACCCGAATCAAGGGAGGGTTTGCCTTGATTTTGGATGACTCTGGACATAGAAAAAGTGGTAACTTGACGCTTCGGAGTGGGAAGGCAGTATCTAGGATAAATCGGTAAGACAGACAATGGAATAGTCATCGTAACAACCCATATTTATGATGGCAAAAAAAGCTTACCATTAGACCTAGAATTATATCAGCACGCCACTTCACTAGCTTTGGGAAAGAAAGATGAGGAATTTCAGAAGAAGCCTGACTTGGGAATAGAGTTAATTGACCGGAGTAAGGCTCGGGGGTATCGTCCAGGAATCGTCTTAATTGATGCCGGTTATGGCAACAATACAACCTTTATCAAAAAATTGGAATAAAGGAAGCTAAAGTATTTAGGAGGGGTCGCTAAAAATGCGCCAAAGGCGCACGCTACGCGAACGGAAAGTTATTATTAAAACTGAATCAGACATTGAAGTAAAAATTACGGATGAATTAGCGAAAAGCCTCTCATCAGATGAGTTTGAGGAAGTTCATCTCAACGAACGAGCAACCGAAAAGTGTTTGGGTGGCAACATTAAATGCCAAGCTGTCTCGTCTAGAAGGAGAAAGAACATTTGCTATCGTAGGAGATGCAAGTTCAATTTAAGAGGCGACAGACATTGATTATTTTATCACTAATGTTGATTCATATAAAGTAACAGCACAGTGGGTTATAACGACTTACTCTCAAAGAAATTGGGTAGAAGTATTCTATCGGGAAGCTAAGGGATGGCTCGGCTTGAGAGAATACCAAGTCAGAGATAAAAGAAGTCTGATTCGCCATTTTATCCTAGTCTTCTGTGCCTACACTTTTATTCTTTGGCACAAGTTAACTTGAGGACTACAAAGACGCTGGGCTAATCAACCTTGGCCAAAGGCCACGCTACGCGAATGAATACTTTTCCTGAGGCTCTAGAAGCTTTTCGTACTGCCATGTCTTTCCGTTTCTTTAATTGGTTGACCCAAAACCGAGACGTATTTGCCTTTTATAAAGCGAGTAAGGGCTTTATTTGGGGTTGATTTTTGTTTAAGTCCCACTAGCGCCAATTGTCGATTTCTCAATGAGTACCATTGGTCAACCCGTGAAATGATTCGACAGGTGCGACAAGGGGTTATAGCCAAATTGCTATCCTACAAACCAAAAGGGCGAAGACCATGTTTGCAGGTAATTATTGACTTGACTAGCTAAGAGTTACGAGGGTTTTTCAAAGCTTTTGACTCCCTTATCAGTGTTTTCAATGGCAAACTTCGATTGCACTTAGTCGTGCTGTACCTGGTGGTGGGACAGTGGCGTGTGCCTTGGAATTTTCGAGTGTTTCGGCGGTTATGGCACAACAACACAAGCACAACTAGGCTTGCGCTTAGTACAACGATTGCCTAAAGCCTTGACTCGTCGCTTTCAGGTGATGATATTAGCAGATACCGCCAAATGTAGTGTGGAATTAAAGCGAGGCATTCGCAAGCTCAGATATCACGCTGTAGTTGGAGTCCGCCGTGACCGTAAACTGGTTGATGGACGCCCACTATCTAGGGCGTGTCATCAAATAGGAATCAATCTAGTTTAGAATCGATAAATGTAGAGAGTTGAGTCAATTAGGATCCGTGCTATCATGACACGTCGCTATGCCTTGCGGGATGACCAGTGGGAAAGAATCAAAGACTCACTACCAGGACGAAAAGAGACAGTTGGAGTGACGGCATGCATATAACCGATTATTTGTCGAAGCAGTGCTGTATCGGTACCCTTGCGGGTATTCCCTGGCGGGACTTACCGGAAAGATTTGGGGATAAACGAGATAGTTCATACCCGTTTGCTGTCGGTGGGCAAGAAGTGGCGTGTGGCAAAAGATATTTGAGGAGCTAGCCAAGGATGCAGACAATGAATATGCAATGATTGACTCAACAATTGTACGCGCCCACCAGCATAGTGCTTTGAAGTTACCGTAAGATAGTTGAGCCTTTATAGTTAGTAGGTTATGGGTAAAAGGTTCAAGTCTTTTGTAATAAGGCTCAACTATCTAAGGTTTCGTCTCTTGGGGCAAAGGGGGGGATGGTGCGGGCGAAGCCATCGGTCGCAGTAAAGGTGGACTGAGTACGAAAATTCACGCCGTGGTAGATGCCGCAGGTTACCTACTGGCTTTCATTTGACCCCTGGACAAGCATGTGACCTCGAGGTCGCGATGTCCTACTCGAAGACCTTAGAGCCGATACACTGATTGCAGACAAGGGATATGATGCTGACGAGCGCGTGATTAAACGACTTGAAGAAAAGGGAACTACAGCGGTGATTCCACCCAAACGCAACCGTAATTAAGTGCGTGAATATGATAAATACTTGTACAAAGCACGACATCTGCGCCACGAATTTCTTTGCCCAACTCAAACAATATCGAGGAATCGCGACACGTTATGATAAGCGAGCAATAAACTTTCTCGGGGCAATTTATCTTGCTGCTACTGTTATCTGGCTTAATTGATGACACGCCCTAGTCTGTACAAGCGAGGGCAACAAGTTCGGCTTAATGGCAAACCCATAGTTGTTTCCATTTCTTGGTTCTATCTCAAACGTGACGGCAAATCTAACAAGCGCAATGTCGCTGTCTACTAGACCTATGAAAGCCAGCACTATCAACTGGTGGGGCAAGCGCAGGTCGCCTATTGAGGGCTGGTAAAAGAGCTGCTAAGCACCGTTAAGCGACTGCACCGCTAGCTTGCGCAAACCAAACTAGGGATGTACCGTTGGCTGATTTTATCAATGATAGCCTACCTGTTGGCACACTGGGCTTATCTTTCTACTGATTCAACCACCTTACCCGATTGGGGGCAAGTAGCTGAAAAAGCTCTCCACTCTTTCCTCCCTCAGCTTGTTGTCTGCATATTATTAACTGATATCCTCCGATTGCAACCTCTGCTTCAAGCACAGGGAATTGATATCAACATTTCTTGGTGCAAGATGTGAGTAGTAGTAATTTAAAAGAACAACAAAGTATTTTATCAAAAGTTATCCCGATTTTAAAAAACTATAAAATCTGTGTATTGGGAGATTGACCTTTGGTCACGCTTCGCGAACGAGAATTTTGTTCTGTAAAGTTAGCAAATCATCTTCAGTAATTGGGTAGAGATTTTTGTTTGCGTTTAAAAAACAATGAGTTAGTTGAATATCAAAAAAATAGTTGGATTAAATTAAATGATTTAGGTCTAGTACCTGGAGTGTCTTTATTTATTAAAGGAATTAAAGTCACGAATAATCGTGGTTTTATAAGTTTTAATGTTGCCGCTAAATGGAAACGTAAACTTAACGGAGTAGCCCCAAAAGAAGGATGGTTTATTTTGACAAATTTGGCTTAAATTCGGCTATTTCAGCTTACAAACAAAGATTTGATTCGTTGGCGAAGCCTGGCGAGCGAAGCGAGGCATGGAAATGTTTAGAGATTTTAAGACAGGTGGTTATAATTTAGAAAAGACTAACGTTGAAGGTAAACGCTTTATTTATCTAGTTTTATTGATGACTATAGCTTATACTTCTGCAACTCTTCAAGGTCATAACATTAAACGTAAAGGAATCCAAAACTATGTGGTTCGTGTAAAATAATCTGGCCGATTGGAGAGAAGACATAGCAGTTTTTACGTTGGTTTATATGGTCAAACCTGGGTTAACTTCAAAGATGTTTGTCTAGAATTAGTAACCGAATTAATGAGACGCGCATCCTAATAAGCGATGCAGCGCGGTCTTGGGGAGGCAGTGCGGTCTTGGGGGTTCCCCCCATGAGCAACTGCCGTGGTTTCCCCCATGAGCGACTGCATCAAGACACGAAAGTATTATCAACGAGGTCTAAGGGCTAGATTACTTATATAGCCAAAAAAGGGATAGTTAGGACATAATGGTAACATATAGCGGTTTGCACTTAACTTAGTTACAATAACAACAATAATAAAAAAGTTTTTTAATTTGTTCTTTAGTCAAATAATCACAACAATCAACTAGACCTTTTTCTAACTCATCTCTAGTCATCGGGACTAATGAACGTAAATATTATTTCAAAATAAACCAAAATTTTTTCCTCGGATTAAAATCGGTAGAATAAGGAGGTAAAAAGAAAACGCTAGCTCCAACTGTAGATAATATTTCTACAACTTTTTGGTTTTTATGGGTGGGTAACTTATCCATAATTACCACAGCGCCAGGCCATAATGATGGTGCTAAAACTGGTTTTATATAAGTTAGAAAACCTTGAGGAGTCATCGAACCATTTAAGGTCATAGTACCTAAGATTGCTTGGTAGGAAAGGGCACTGATTATTGTGATATTTTTACCTCTGTAATAAGGCCGATAATCGACAACTCTAGTCCCTCTTTTAGAACGGCCATAAATGCGCTTTTTCCCTAAGTTAAAATTTCATCCAAAAAGACTAGGTTTTTTACTAAAAAATTCTGGAGGA
>NZ_JAAHFV010000029.1:0-39248 GCF_010672755.1 Moorena sp. SIO1F2 | reverse complement strand
AATTTTAAAGGTGTGAGGATTAAGAGAAGATGTCTAAACTACTGTTGAAGTCCCTACTGATAAGTCCTGCTGTAGTGGGTGCTGCTCTCGCCCTTGGTACCAATGAGGTACAGGCAGCCAACAAGGCCAACTCGTTAACAGTTGAGAGTCAAGTTACTACGGAAGCTGCCCCACTTCAAGCTGTCCCAGTAAAGACAATTGCGATGGGCGAAGCCCCGCTTTCAGCGAACGCTCTTCAGAGCGCGCCAAAGGCGAACGCGGCGGCCCCCACTGCCCCAGAAGTAAAGGATACGCCAGTTTTTTCCACGGAGATGGGCTCCAGCTTGGGTGAGGGAACATCATTAACTTTAAAGGCCGATACCCTAGTTCCTAAGGTAGACGTACCGGAGGCAGAAACAAAAATAGCCCAAGCCGTACCCTCAGCCTCAGATAACAGCCAGCTGTTAAATCAAATTCAACGCTACGGTAAAGAAGGTAGTAACAGCCAAGATCAGGTAACTAGTGTTTCCCAACTGCGGGATGTTTCCCCTGGAGACTGGGCTTATGAAGCTCTGCGTAGTCTGGTAGAGCGCTACGGTTGTATCGCTGGTTACCCAAACCGCACCTTCCGTGGTAACCGTGCTACTACCCGTTACGAATTTGCGGCTGGCTTGAACGCTTGTTTGAACCAGATTGAGCGTTTAATTGCTGCTAGTACCGCTGACTTTATTACCCGTGAAGACTTAGAAACGCTGCAACGGCTGATTCAAGAGTTTGAGGCAGAACTGGCTACCCTCGGAGCACGGGTCGATAACCTGGAAGGTCGAGTCGCATTCCTCGAGGATCACCAATTCTCTACTACTACCAAACTGGAAGGGGAAGTCATATTCGCCCTGACCAATAACTTTGGTGATTTTGGGGAAGATGACAATAACCAAGTTGTCTTTGGTGACAGGGTTCGTTTAGTTCTCGACACCAGCTTCACTGGTGAAGACAGTTTGGTAACTCGTCTGAGTGCTGGTAACCTGAATGCCTTTACAGAGGGGGGTGACATTGCCCCAGAACTCACCCAGACCTTTAACACTGAGATTGATGGTACTGGTGACGGGAACGATATAGGGGTTGACTGGTTAGCCTATTACGGTGACATTCCTATTGGTCCGTTTGGTCGAGTATCAACTTACATTGCTGCCTTTGGTGGTCGGCATGATGATTACGTTCCTACACTCAATCCCTATTTCCAAGACTTCGATGGTGGTAGTGGCTCTCTATCCACATTTTCTCAACAAAACCCCATCTATCGGATTGGTGGTGGTGCTGGTTTAGGGGTTAGCTTCCAACTTGGTTTACTAGAGAGCGTGATTGGACCAAGTACTGTCACACTGGGTTACCTAGCTGGGAATGCGTCAGATCCTGATGAAGGGTCAGGTCTGTTCAATGGTGATTATTCTGCCTTGGGTCAGTTGAACTTCAATGTCAACGACCGGATTGGTGTCGGCTTTACTTACGTCCATGGTTTCCATAAAGAGGACAGTGCCATATTCAGCAAAGGCGCGGGAACAGATGGTATCGTAGGTACCCGTGCTGCCAACTTAAATCAAGAAGCACTTCTTGCTAGTCGTATAGCTGATTCAGCTGACAAGGTAACCAACTCCTACGGAGCAGAATTAGCGTTTCGCCTCACCGACAAGATTTCCTTTAGTGGATTTTTCAACTACACCGATGTGATTGTCATTGGTGAAGGAGATGGTGAAATTTGGAGTTACGGCGGTGGTTTAGCCTTCCCCGATTTTGGGAAAGAAGGTAGTGTGTTAGGTTTCTTTGGTGGTGCAGTGCCCTATTCGGATTTGAATGAGATTGATACCCCCATTCACATCGAAGGCTTCTACAAGTATCAGCTATCCGATAATATCTCTATCACTCCTGGTGTGATCTGGGTGATTAATCCAGAGCAGAGTGATGATAATGATGATGCTGTGATTGGTACCATCAGAACCACATTCACGTTCTAGAGACCCTGGCTAATTACCCAAGGACTATCGAGCATTAGTTAGGTTTCCCTGCCCCTAGGCGGGGATTTTTGTTTGAAGGGGTGGGAGTGTCAAAAAATACTAGGATGATGGATAACAACTAATAACTCAGAATTTCCAACAGTTATGCGAATTGCTCCAAATATTACCGAACTGGTTGGTCGGACGCCTCTAGTACAATTGAACCGTATTCCTCAAGCAGAAGGCTGTGTGGCTAGGATTGTAGCCAAGCTAGAGGGCATGAATCCATCTTCGTCTGTTAAAGACCGGATTGGTGTTAGCATGATCAATGCAGCGGAGCAGCAAGAGTGGATTACCCCCGGCAAAACTATTTTGGTGGAACCGACCTCGGGAAACACAGGTATTGCTCTAGCAATGGCAGCGGCAGCCAAGGGTTACCAACTGATCCTAACCATGCCAGAGACAATGAGCATCGAGCGACGGGCTATGTTGCGAGCTTATGGTGCTCACTTGGAACTGACACCAGGTAGTGAAGGCATGGGTGGCTGTATTAGGCGAGCTCAAGAAATTGTAGAAAACACATCCAATGCCTATATGCTGCAACAGTTTCGTAATCCAGCTAACCCAAAAATTCACTATTATACCACAGCTGAAGAAATTTGGGACGATACGGAAGGACAGGTGGATTTCCTGGTGGCTGGAGTCGGTACGGGTGGTACAATTACTGGTGTTGCTGAAGCGATTAAAAAACGTAAGCCCAGTTTTAAAGCGATCGCAGTTGAACCAGCTAGTAGTTCTGTACTTTCTGGAGGGTCTCCAGGACCTCACAAAATTCAGGGTATCGGTGCGGGTTTTATTCCAGAAGTACTCAAGGTTGAAGTTCTTGACGAGGTGATTACAGTTCCGGATGATGATGCGATCGCATACGGTCGTCGTTTAGCCCGTGAAGAAGGAATTCTTTCCGGCATTTCCACTGGAGCCATACTATCAGCGGCGATTCAAGTTGCCAAACGTCCAGAAAATGAAGGATGCCTGATTGTGATGATTCAACCAAGTTTTGGGGAACGGTACCTGAGCACCCCCCTGTTCCAAGAGCCAACAGCCACCACTGATAGTGTGATGGGGCAAGGCGCTTCGGTTCACTAGTTATCCTAAAACCTCTGGAAATCTATGGAAATATTGGATTGAGCTTACTTGGTACCTCAATTATACTATCGCTGCCGGTTTAAGTAGGTTTAGTGTCGCCCATGTCAGACTCGAATCACTACCAGACTCTGGATGTTCATCCCCACGCTACGACCCTAGAAATTAAACAAGCCTACCGACGGCTAGCCAAGCGCTTTCATCCAGATAGCAACAGCCCCACCGCTGATCCGGAAAAAATTATCCAAGTTAATGCTGCCTATGAGGTCCTCAGTAACCCTGAGCGACGGCGTTCCTATGACCAAAAGAGGCATTACTTTCAGCATTCATTAGAGCATCAGAATCGACAACAGCGAACAGCTGATGCCCAAAGACATTACCAGCATCATCGGCAAAAGGGAAAAAAGACTGATGCCCAGCTAGGGTACTGGTTGCAGCAAATTTATCAACCTGTAAACTACTGGATTAGTCATATCCTTGAGCCTCTAGAGGCTCAACTCGATGAACTCTCGGCTGACCCGTTTGATGATGAACTCATGGCAGAGTTTGAAGCTTATCTGGAAGAGTGTGGTGATCATCTCCATCAAGCTCAGAGGCTGTTTCATTCTCAACCTAATCCTGCCACCGTTGCCAGTGCTGCTGCTAACCTCTACTACTGTCTTAATCAGTTAGGAGATGGCATAGAAGAATTAAAGCTGTTTACCCTTAACTACGACGACTACCACCTACACACAGGTCAAGAACTGTTCAGAATTGCCTCCCATCTGCTCTGGGAAGCTAAAGACACAGTTAAAGATTTTTGGTAATGGGTAACCAATAGGATTTTTGTAGCAAACCCAAGAATGATCAATCTTGACTTACATGCAAAAGGGACTTGATTAATGAATAATCATTAATAACTAATGACTAACGACCACTAATCCAAATTAGTTTATGCTGAACATAAGTCTAGTTTACCTAACTTGACATGGAATGCGTCATTAAGCGCCGTGCTGAGTTTTCAGCCAGCCACCGATACTGGTTACCAGAACTGAGTGAAGCTCAGAACATTCAGCGGTTTGGTTTGGGTAGCCGATTTCCTGGACACGGACACAACTACGTTCTGTTCGTTTTCCTGACCGCTCAGTTGGATAAGTATGGCATGGTGGAAAACTTTTCTAAAGTCAAAAGGGTGATCCAACGAGAGGTCACCAGCCAACTTGACTACGCTTATCTCAATGAGGTTTGGTCAGAATTTCAGCAAACCTTACCTACTACCGAAAACATAGCACGAGTAATTTGGCAGCACTTGGTTACTTACCTACCACTACTGAAGATTCAGCTATTTGAACATCCAAAACTCTGGGCTGACTATCAAGGAAACGGTATGGAAGTATATCTGACTATCAGTAACCACTTTAGCGCTGCTCACCGACTAGCTCATCCTGACCTCAGTGACGAGGAAAACTACCAGATTTACGGTAAGTGTGCTCGTCCCAACGGACATGGACATAACTATCACATAGAAGTGACTGTTAAGGGTGAAATGGATCCGCGCACTGGCATGATTGTTGATCTAGGCTCCTTGCAGCAAGTCATGGATGAATATGTCGTGGAAGCTTTTGACCATACTTTCCTCAATAAAGACATTCCATACTTTGCCCGGGTTGTTCCTACTGCCGAAAATATTGCTATCTATATTTGTCAGTTGTTGCAACAACCAATTCAAGAATTGGATGTCCAACTTCATAAGGTGAAATTGATTGAAAGTCCCAATAACTCCTGCGAAGTCTACTGCACACCAGAGACTACCAAGTCACCAGCAACATCATCTAGAGAAACTCGGCTGACCTTGATTGAGTTGAATAATAAAGTTTAGCCCAGTCCCCACCTAAAATCTTTGATGCGCGGTGGGCTGCTTTCAATACCTGGCAAGCGTAGCATGGGCTAAGCGCATTAGCCCTAGGCTGAATGCTTAGCTAGGGATTTTTATTTGCTGAGATTAAATCATCCATAAGTTAGAGTTAGTATATCATTTGTTATGATAAGGGTAAAGTGGCCGGAATCAGGATTGATGCGGTTATCATAGTAGTCAAGTATCCGCACTCGTACTGTTAGGTCCAGCTGCGCTAAATCCGAAAGCCTTCATATCCTCGTTAATGGCCCCGTGGTATCTCACTCAAAGGATGAGATACGACCTTGAGCAATTCAAAACAAGGGAATATATGGCAAAGGATTTTACTCGATTGCGCAAACTTAGAAAACTACAAAACTCTTGATGATCCGTAAGAGGCAATAGGAATGGAGAGCCGGTTGCCGTGTGATGACAGCCAATATAGGGAGCGTCTAGCAGAGGCAGCACGCCAAACTTTCGTTCCTACATTACCAAACAACATTCCAGATAATGTTGATGACCTTGCGCGGTTCCCTCGCGCCGGTGAAGCTGCTCAACTTTTAGAGAAAGGGATTGAGCAGCACCAGCGATGTCAATTCTTCGCAGCAAGACAGTCGTTCCAAGAGGCACTAGCAATATATGCGCAATTGGGAAATAGACGGGGTCAAGGAAAAGCTCTGAGTGGTATGGCCCTGACTGCTTATTCCTTGGACAACTTTCAACAAGCCATAAAATATAGTAACAAAAGTCTTGCGATCGCAAAAGACATCAAAGACCAGCGTCTTGAGGGCCAGGTTTTGGGAATTTTGGGAAATGCCTACCGTCACCAAGGAAATCACCTCAAGGCTATTGACTATGGTCAAAAAAGCCTAACTATTATGCGGCAACTCCAAGACCGACTGGGAGAGGTGACTGCCTTGAACAATCTAGGATTGGCCCATAAGGCACTAGGAGATTTGCCCCGAGCAATGGCTTGCCAGCAACAGAGCCTCTATGTTGCCCAGACTCTTGGGTTACCTGAGCTGGAGGAGCGAATTCTGAGAAATCTCAGTAACTCCTGCTACTCCATCGGTGATTATGCTCAAGCTATTGACTATTACGAGCAGCGTTTTGCGATCG
Organism: Moorena sp. SIO1F2; assembly: GCF_010672755.1. Classification (NCBI taxonomy): domain Bacteria; kingdom Bacillati; phylum Cyanobacteriota; class Cyanophyceae; order Coleofasciculales; family Coleofasciculaceae; genus Moorena; species Moorena sp. SIO1F2. The sequence goes on along the minus strand of NZ_JAAHFV010000029.1, from coordinate 33,143 downwards.
CACAGCAGATGGGTGATCGTCCCCTAGAAGGACAGATTCTAGGCAAGCTGGGTAATGCTTGCTTGGCACTAGGAGATTATATTCAAGGGATTTACTATATTCAGCAGCAATTGCTCAAAGCTCAACAAATGGGTAATCGCCGTCTAGAACAACAAGCCTTAGGTCGCTTGGGAAAGGCTTATGATGCCTTAGACAATTATGGCCAAGCGGTTGAATACTATGAACAACGCTTGAGTATTGCCCAAGCCATCGGTGACCGGAAGGCAGCAAAAAAAGCCATAGCTAGTCTGAAAGCTGCTTATTACTCTCAAGGAAACTACACCAAAGCTATGGAGTACCATCAGAAAAATTTAGCACTGACTAATCCCTAATCGGAATGGTAGTTCTGGTGGGGATAAGGCTCGTAGCCATTAGCCATTCCCACAAAACCGACACTAATCTCTATCAAAATACCGAAATAGGGTTCACTTACTTATTGTCCTCTATATACTTGCGCTGGCTCGGAGGGGCGACCCAAAGTAGACAATAGCCGCTAGTCGCTTTTTTGCCCCCAAAGTTTAACCGGATTCCTGCCTCTATGGCATCCTTTTGACATTCTAAGTTATCCAAATAGCCCGCATTCCACTTGGTTATATTTCTGGCTAATTTGCCCTCTTTACTGATTGCCCAATTTAAGGTATCTGCTTCGTCTAGGGTTAGTTGTCTAGAACCATTGGGGTCTAATTTTGGCTGACTTAACTGAGATAGTCCCCAACCCGCTCCTAGTCCACAAACCAATGACAAAACCACAGCTCCACAGATGGCTGTAATGTTTATAAAAGGAGATGTCTTAGCAACCAGAAAATCCCTTGAGCCTTTGGGTGGATAGGAACAGGGCTGTCTTTCTGACTTGGATTCTATGGTTACCTTTGATTGCTCTATGGCAGACGCGTTCGCCTTTGGCGCGCTCTTCAGAGCGTTCGCTTTAGAAATTTCTTGGCGCTGAATATCCATGGTGGATTGCCCGACGACATCAATCATCTGCTGGATATCCTTTTCCCAACTTCGGAATAACTGCTCTAAGGATTTAGGAGTATCTGCTAACATTGTTTCCAAACTGGACGTTGCTACCAAAAATAGGAATAGCGGGTCATTAGCGTCCAATTCTGTCGCAACAACTAAATCTAAAATTTTTGCCTTAAAGCTATCGGAACGTCCTTCTAACAGCTTTTCCAATAGAGAGTAATCCGTCTTATCCCTCTCGTCAATTAAATCTGACAGACTTTCAGGTTGCTTGATGTGGGAGAGGTTTTCTTGAGAAAGATTACTTCCTACCATTTCCCTAATTCCTTGTTTGCTTACTTCTTTATAAATAGCCATAAAATTCGAGAATAACAAGATTTGTAAATATTTGTTACATAGAGACGTTAAAATCCTGAAACGAGAAAAATTCTCTGAAAAAAGGAACGTTACTATAAGGGGTTATATGTACATAATCAATCCGTTGCTCTGCTTAGAGAGTACTACCAAGAAAGAGAAACAGTCAAAAACTTGAACAGGTTAAATCAGTAAGCATTCAGCAGTTAGCTAACGCGCTAAGCGCAGGCTGACTGCTAATAGCTTAATGCTTACTTAAATCAAGGGATTTAGAAGAAGGAATTTATGGCTATGACCCACCTAAGTGCTGAAACTTATCACACTGATCCTCAGATAATTGATGATGATTTTTTGGATTATCCCCACGTAGATCATATCTGTCTTCAATTAAACGAAGTCACCCTAGGAGCTTATAGCCTTGATAACCAAATTATTTTTAGCTTACGGCAAATGTCTATACCGATTAGACAGTCTCCAAGACAAGCTCAACAATTTCTTGAAGAAAATGGCTATCAAAAATTATGGGTTACTACTCCTTCCCAGAGAAACTTGACTGTTTATCCTCTCAAGAGCTTACTGGCTTATTGGAAATATTTAGTGTCAGACAATCTCATCCCCGCCTACCTGGATAAAAATCAAACAGTTTCCTTAAAGCAACTCATTGAACAATTAGAGCAAGACCCAAATCAATTAATCAAACCAAGGGTGAACTTAATTAACCAAGATTCAGATTGGCTACAAGCAACCCCGACTAGGATTACAATTGGTCAATCCCAATTAGAAATATTAAAAACAGAGGATGATCAGGAGTTTCGGGTTAGTTTATCCGCTGCCATGGATGCCATAGGCTCATCGGTTGCTTTACTGGTGGGAATTATTAACTCAAGGAGAAAACTAAAAAAATTGAAAGCAAAAGGTTTTTCTGGTAAGATACTATTCTGTTATACAGAAACTGAAGGGATAATGAAAACTATGAGTTTAGGAGATTGTCTTCATATTTGGGAATACTTTGCCCTGAAAGGCAATACTAAAGCTGTCTATCTCCTATCGTCTTGCAGCAAACTGGGGATAAATTCTCTGCTGGAATTTAAGTCTTAATCAGCAGTTATAGCAAGGAAAGTATAGTTTAGGACATAGTATTTTGTTTTCAAGGTAACAGGGATCCCCCCTAACCCCCCTTAGTAAGGGGGGAAGGGAACAGGGAACATAAATATGTCTTAACCTTTACTTCGACTGCTATATTTAAACCTAATCAAGGTATAAAATTCCTTGATTAAACTGGTTGGTAATCGGTAAGGCTTAAGTGGTAATGGGTAATGGTACGAGAGTAATCACAATTACCCATTACCCATTACCCATTACCCATTACTCATTAAATCGGATTAGATATCAGATTAAGTCCGGTTGAATACCCATAATAAAGAAGATTGATGGGGAGATAGTGTGCTGTAAAAATTGGTATTAAGGATAATTATCGGGACATGATATCACTTAAGACCCAACATTTAATCTTTCTCCCCACAAGGTAGTTATTTCCCTAGCAAAAATTGATTTATCTGGTGAAGAGGAAGGCTTACAAACCCCTTCTGCTCGATTTTCCATTGCTAAAACTCTCTCTGTATCCTGAGAATACAAGGGAGTCATTGCTTCTCGCTGCTCTAATAGATTTTCCAATTCAATTTTAAAAGGAGTTCTCTGACCTTGATGGAACACTCGCTGCACTGCTGATTCTACAATGGCACGAATTTCTGCTCCAGTACATTTTCGTGTTGCACTCAATAATCGACGCCATTGTTTTTCTGTTAATGGTCCATTTCCCTCCCGATAACGAGGATCAAATCGGCTAGCATGGAGTTTAAAAATCTCAAACCGCTCAATCTCTTTGGGAAAACCCACATAAAACAGTTTGTCAAATCTGCCAGCACGAGTTAATTCTGGAGGCAAAGCATCTAATCGGTTGAGAGTTCCAATCACAAATGTGGGAGTTGTTTTCTCTTGCAACCAGGTTAAGAGAATTCCTAGAATTTGTTTGGTGTTATTTGTTTGGGAATCAAAAAACTTATCCAGTTCATCGAGAAACAAAACACAAGGACTCGCGGCCTCAACTCGACGCAAAAGTCGTTTTAAATGGGTTGGACTACTACCAATTACTAAATCCACTCCCATGCTAATTAAAGGAAATCCTAAGGTTTGAGCGCAGACTTTGGCAGCAAAGGTTTTTCCTGTTCCTGGAGGACCAATCAATAGCCATCCCTTGGGCAATGGAATCCCATAAGCTCTGGCTTGATCAGAAAAATCTTGTTTCACCCATTCCAAGGCTTGTTTCAGTTTATCTAATCCCCCAAATTCCCCAACATCAGGTTTGAGGAATTCTAAACCAAATCCTTTGAGTCTGTGAATTTTGTAATTGATTAATTGCTTGGCTAGCTCTGATTGAGATTGGGCTTTGTTGACTGCTATATGAAATTGCTTGCGTTCGCCTTTGGCGCGCTCTGAAGAGCGATCGCTGAAAGCGGGGCTTAGCCCATCGCCTTTGGCGCGCTCTGAAGAGCGATCGCTTAACAGGCGAGACACGATGGGAGCGCATTTATTTTTTTTCGCCGCCAGTTTGACAGCCATCCGAATTTCTTCCGGGGTCAATCCCCCGATAGACCGAGCTAGTCTATCGTCTAGAGGTGTTTCTTGGTCAGCCAAACCATATTCTACTAAATGAGTTTTTAATAATGCCGTGACTTCCTTGGGTTCTGGAAAAGGAAATTCGGCAGCAGGAATAATTGAGTTTAAAATTCGAGGTAACTCATTCTCCCCCGTATCCAAAAGAATTAGAAACTTATCGCTTGATAGACCAAAGTTGTAGAGAACATTAGACAATGAGGTTCTGATGGTTATGGTTTGCCCACTGTCAGCACTATCGAGTAAAGACGGTAAATCTTCTAAGATAAATAAGGCTTTACCAGAATAGGCTTGGCAAAAATTCAACACTTCAACAACCTGTGAAAATGCCTCACGCTCTTCTAGGACATTAACCATTGAACTTTCTAAGGTTTGAGAATTTCCATCCCACTCAATTTTCTGAAATCCACGACTAGCTAAATTCCAGAGGTAAACCAAGAATACTCCATGGTGAGTAAGACTCTGACAAATCCACCTAAGTACATTGTGTCTTTCAATCAAGGGAATTCCTATAGATACTGCTCTATAGCATTCTAATAATGTCCCAACTTCGGGTATATTCATTCTCAATCAAACGTTATTCAGTCAAAATTAAACTATAGCATTTTCAAAATAAGTGAGGTACAAATTTATGGGTTTTAGGGAGCAGGGAGCAGGGAGCAGGGAGCAGGGAGCAGGGAGCAGGGAGCAGGGGGCAGGCAATAGGAATCCCCCCTAACCCCCCTTAGTAAGGGGGGCGGGCAAGAGGTAAAAAATTAGTGTACCTCATTAAGATTAAAAATGCTATAGTTCAGGTGGTTTATTGTTGAGGGTTAACAGTTAACAAAAAGCCTTACAAAGATAGCTCATTTGATTTCTGTTTGAGATTAATCGGTTGCGATATAGGTGTTTTAGCTGGGGGTTGAAAAGCCTGTCCATTGCTTGAAGCCAGTGCTGTTAAACTGGAGTGAGCAAAGGGGTTAGGAGCACCTAGGCTTTGAGATTTTAGAGACTGCACTGATGATCGAGAGGGCTGAACTAGGCGTTGTGGCGCTTGGCTCATTAAGGGTTTTAAGGCTTGCTCAAAGTAGGATAAATCCCGTTGTGTCATCTGGGACATGAATTGTCCTTTCTGTTGTGAAAAGATGGTTCCTCGTCTGTCCTTAGCGGCAATTGTGATATCGCCATTGGGAGTTGCTCTCCAGTTGTAGTTGAGTTTACCTTCAACCTGGACAGTATTTCCTTGTGATTGGGCATACTCGACCAATGTATCTGCAACTGCCTTGACACGGCTAAAGTAGTCAGCCTCAGAAGCTCCTAATTGCCGAAATTTTCCCTCAGGTTTCTGTCCCCAATCTAATTGCTTTTTTACCTGTGAAATTTCTTGATATTGCTGTTCACTAAGTTTGGTTTCTCCCTGTACAGTGACCCCTAGAGCACCAGCGCGAAACTTGATCAATTCCTTACCTTTTTTGTCCCTCATTGCATAGGAATTATCCTCGCGATGAATCGTATACTCTGCTGATTCATAGGTATCTTGTCCTGGTGATGCTTGGGAATTGATTAAGCGGACTAAGGTAGCAGCAGCTTCTTTTTGACGGGATGTTTCATGGTAATTAGACACAGCATTTTTGAATTTTTCTACTTTTTCTGAAATCGGTGAAACGACCTTTTCCCACCAACTAGGCTGCTTTGATTGAAGCATTCGGGCTTCAATTAATTCAGATATAAACTCCGATTGCATAGCTTCTTGTTTTTGTTTTTGAGCACTACGAAGCATACGCATCTCATTAACCTGGGACTGCAAAAACTGCTTTAGTGGTGTATCCTCTAAAGCCTGCACTGACCGTCGTACTGAATATAATCCACCTCTGGTTTCAGTATTAGCTTTTACGGGTTGGACTTTGGGTTTTAAAGGTTGGTTTTGTGGTTGAATTGGACTATATACCTTTTGTTGTTGCCCCTGTAGCTGTTGTTCATCAAAAGCGTTAACCTTTACAACACCTTCATCATTGGTTTGTAAAATAACGATTCCATCCAATTCTACTTTTTTATTGGTGACCCCAACCATCTCTCCTACAGATGACTCTTTGGCTAAAGTCAACTGACCAATGATGTCTGAGTTTAAGTCATTGACCAACCTATCTCCATCTTTACCATAGACTACTTGATCACCGTCGGTAATTTGGATTTCAGGCTCTTGATTACTATTGTATACCTGACCATTGAGTTGTTGACCCTGTCGATTTTGTTCTTGCTTTTGCTGCTGCTTTTGCCTAAAGGCTGCCAGTCCACTTGACCATTTGGAAATGACACCTTGGTATTGTCCTTGTAAAGAGGATACATAGGACTCACTGACTATTGTTACTTTTGCCATGGTTTTAAACTCCTAATGCTCCCAAGCCTAAGGCTCCAAAAATTGCTGCTCGGTGCTGCAAGTTCTGAGTGCGATCAAGCAAAATATTTTTTCCTCGATAAAACACGCAAAGCTGCCCATCGAAATACCAAGCATTGTAGTCACTGACCTGATCGTTGTGCCTAGGCATTTCATAGGGTATGCCTTTGGACACCACTACGCCAGCTAATAATCCATATTGATCAAAAATCTCAATCACATTAGGAAAATAGTCGATGGGTAATGAGGGTAGATCAGATAAGTTATTTGTTGCCCTATCTAAATCCTCTACAGGATTTATTTTATAGTTAGAAAACATGGCTTGCTCCAATTACACAATTTTCAAGTTATCAGATGGCAACCTGTAACCTGTAACCTTGGCCAAAAGGCCACGCTACGCGTTCAACATGCAACCTTGGCCAAAAGGCCACGCGATCGCGTTCAACCTGCAACCTGCAACCTGTAACCTGTAACCTGTAACCTGTAACCTGTAACCTGTAACAAAGTAACTCATTAAAAACTTCCTTCCAGAAGGTCTGGTGAGACATCTTGATCAGATAGACGTGGAGGCCAATGAGAAGTTGCCGTGGATGAGCTAGATCCAGATTTTGGTATTAGTGCTGGGGTAGGAGAAAATGATGCTGGTGCTTGTCTAGGGCCATCTGTTGGCAATGGAAATAATTGCTCTACTAATGCCATTCTCTCCTTAAGTTGACGCACCCTTTGCTGATTAGAAACTCGGTGAGATACTCTCTTGACTTTAATTAAATGGTCTCGAATACTCTCCCATAAATTTTCTGACCACTCCTGCTCTTTAAGATCAGATTCAGGAATTTGAATTTGTTCTAACAAAGGCACATAGCTTTCTTTGGCTCTTTGATAAGCGGGATTGATGATCACTGCTTTACCAGTAGGTAATTTAATAAACTGAGCGGGCTCTAAAAGTGGTCGCTTGTTTTTTTGATCGGATTTAGAGTGAGAACTGCCCCCTGTGCCACTACTCTTGGATTTGGATTTGAAATGAATTTGAAACTCTCCTAATAGGTCAGAGAAGGTTTTAGCGGAGTCTGGATCTTGGGGATTAAAGATGAACTTTGTAGCTGTACCTCCTAGAATAGCTCTGGTCAGCTCTTTGCCATACCTATTTTCTAATTGTCCTAAGTTTTGATAACCTAGAATACCACAAAACCCATCTTCTCGGTTTTCATTTAACCAGTTTACCAGCTGGGGTAAGTACAAACTTGGTAGCTCATCTAGGGAAACAACTAGAGGGTCTGTTCGAGGTTTAATTCGGGATACGTTCCGGTTAATAACCATATGGAGGATTGTTGCCAATAGTGGTCCGACAATATCCCGGTTATTTCGATCTAACCCAAAGACGATGAGTTGTTTTCCTTCTAAATCTAAAGGTAAGGTTGTTTTTCCACAAAATGCTCCCATAAAGTCTTTTTTCAAGAATTTTTGGAAGGTTCTCTGAGCAATTCCGATAATCCCGGCTACGGTTTTTTCACTTTCTTTGATACTAATGATTTGGGATAAAGGTCGAGTCGTCCAAACATTTAATTTATCCTGGGAAGCAAATTCCAATCGGCTGACTAGGTCAGGCAAACTTAAAATTGCCTGAGCTGTCATTATATCACAATATCGCTGATTTTCTACTAAGGTGCCAACTGCCTTTGTTAACAAAAAGATTCCTTCGACTAAACTATCCCCGGCATCTTCAAAGAATTTATCGCCACTGGCTTTTCCGCCAGTTAAATCTGTATTTCGGTTAATGACTTGGGCTATTTGACCGGCTGCGATCGCATCTTCTTCATCTTTGAGTAAATCCAAGGGATTACAGACATCTGACTCGGGAAAACCAGGGGCAAAAATATGTACGTTATAGCCTCTTTTTAAAGCATAACCCACGGCTCGTTTTGCTTGCGCTGGATATTTGAAGTCATATATAATTGTGGGGAATCCTTGGTCAAGGGATGAACGAATTAAAGGGTCACAGACTGAAAAGGATTTCCCTGAACCACTGGCTCCAATGGCGGAAATCCCGCGTTGGGCATCGGGAAGATATAAGGACTCTGTAGCAGGCTTAAACCAATTGAAAGCTTCAGGTTTCCGTTGCTTTTTCAATTTTCCCTGCTTTATCCATTCTTGCTCCTGACGCTTCTGAATGTCTTCGGGAGTGCCGACGTAGAGAGCAACGGAGTTTCTGGAAACATTAGCCATCTGTGCCTGAGCTTTTTTACGAGCAGCTTTTTTCTCCTTTTTCCCTCCCCAATAGCCTGTAGCTAATTGACCTTTCTTGCCATCCGGGATTATAGCTAGCAAACCCAAAGCTATCAAACAGCTGGTGATGGTGATACCCTGATTAGTTTGGGAAAAATCTATAAGATTTTCTTTGGTAAGTTGCTGATAAATTAATCCCGGAGGTAGACTAATAACGTGATTTGAAGTCTGGTTCATTTTTCTTTGAAAATTGAAAATTGAAAATTGAAAACTATAGCAGTTTTCAATTGGGCGATGTACAGAGTCCTGGGTTTTAGGGAATAGGGAACAGGGAATAGGGAACAGGGAATAGGGAATAGGGAATAGGGGGAAAATCCTGTATACCTCACCAAATCAATAAATGCTATATCGTATTTTTAGCCTAGTTTTGCGTAAGTCCTGTAAGCTGATGTGCATTCAAATTGGTGATTACCTGTTCCCTTCCCCCCTTACTAAGGGGGGAAGGGGGGATTCCTGTTCCCTTTGATTAATTTAGGTATACCAATCTAAATGCTGAACAGCTTAACAATTAACAATTTTCAAATTACTAATGACTAAAGTAAGCCTAAAAAGATTGGATCTTGCTCCTGGTAGGACAGAAATGGTACAGGACCGATGAAATAGGGTGTACAACCTAAATCCACAAACATGTTACGGACACAATAGCGGAAAAACAAGGCTGTACCAGCAGAGCCTTCTGTTTCTGATGTATCCCAAACCACTACCTTAAAGGCATCGCCAAAGGGATGTCTACCAGTGGGTTCCATCCCATCATTTATTTGTCCTAAAAAACCAGAACCTCCCTGAACTTCTTGATATTTACCACTAATCCACTGCTTACCTTTGATACTTGGCTGACCAGCTAATTCGATATGAGCGCATTCACTTTCACAGGGAACTTTAAATCCTTCTTGATCACTACCGGAAATGGTATTATTGCGTTGAGATTCAGCTATGCCAAAGGCGATATCCAAAATACCAATGGCGCTCCCTTGTGCTTGAATCGGATTGGGAAATTGGGAAAATTGTACTTGGGATAAGCCAGGAACTTGAGCGATATTGGTATTCTGCCAATCCTTAAATGCAGCGAGGGGAGCAACATCAATACCAGGTAGGGAATCTAAGCCATAAACCGATAGGTCAAGGGTGTCAAAGGAAAGGTCTCTGAGGTGGGGTGAGAATGCTAAAAAGTCTCCTAAGGTTTCTGTTGGGTCAAAGCTACTGGCCAAATTGATGGATAGTAAACCAAAGACTGGTTGCAGCTGTTCTATAGTATATCTCTCCAAATCAGGGATGGCGTCTACTAAGCTACCTAAGGTTTGGGAGCTCATTAACCCAAAATCTGCTAAGGACAAATTTCCTAAGTCCAATCCGGTTAGGGACATAATGTTATTCAAGCTAAAATTTTGTAGCTCAAATATCTGCTGAAAGTCTCCTAATTTCATATATTGGTCTGGTGTTTGACCAGCTAACCATGTCCTTGATGGGTCATAACCTACGGCTTGAATCACGTCTGAAGACGCTTGAAAAGAACCCCCTTGAGAAATACCGGGAAAAGTTCCGAAGGTGACTTGATTCCAATTTGGTAGTTTTGTCCCCTCCCAAGCTGTGGTTGGGACATAGTCTTGCAGAGGATAACTTGCAGCATTTAATGCTACCTTGGGTTTTACATTTGGTTTTACGTGTGGTTTTACTTGTGCTTCTACCTTGGGTTCAATTTTCGTTTCTTTTACTGGTAGTTTACTGTTTTGAACAGGAGTAAGAGTTGCGACCGCTGTTGGCATTCTTAATCCAGAGGCAATAAGAATACCAGAAAGTACAAAGCAAAGACCTAAGCCAGTGACGAACCAATAGAGTAGAATAAATGCTTTTCGCCGATGGTTATCCTTTTGCCACCAAGGTTTCTTTTTATTTGATTTTATCTGATGCTTACTGCTCATTCTTTTTCTCCTGGATTACGACTTCTTTAGTTAGGACTTCAATGGTGTCTTTCTGTTCATCTCTTTGTGAAATGGCTGTTGGAACAGTTGGACGACGACCCATTTTTTGCAATTTATCGGCCAATTCCAAAGAAATACCGGCTTGAGTGGCGGCATTTGAAATAGTCTGACCGTCTTTGAGAAAAACGACGAAATTATCTAACTTTCTATGGAGTTGTGAACCCTTGACTAACAGTCCTTGTAAGGTTGCTCGAAAGATCCCCCGCTCTATGGCATCGACGACTATAAAATCTACGGAAGGAGTAGGCTTATTAAACTCAATCACTACTTCGCTAGGTCGGTCAGCTGGAGTCACTTTAAATAGGTAAATTTGCCTACCCTCAACAGAACGAGTAACTACTGTCAAAAGTGTGCTATTTGTCTTTGGGATACCAGGAATATCAAGTTCTTCAATGCGGCGCAAATGAATTACAGTTGCTTGATTATACTCACAGTTTTTTTTAGCAACTAAGTTATCTAAGCAACCATCGACATCAACAGCAACAAATGAGGGATTATCAATCCAGAGCTTTTCAATCACTTCCCCAGTAGAAATGAAACTGATATTTACCCCATATCCTGGAGCCAATGCTACTGGAATTGGGTTATTTTGAGGCACTGAAGATTGCCCAGAAGAGGTTAGACTTACCCGTTTGACTGCTATAGCTGAATTACCAGGATCTGCCCAAGCTGGCTTAGCTAGAAAAAGGGATAAAGCAAATAGTAAAAGAATTTGAGTTTTGGCTGGTTTAATTTTTAACTCTTGACCTAATTGAATTTGCAAGGCTGAAAAAAAATTATTCATGGCTACTTATAAGCTCCTAAAATAAAAAAATATACTGTCAAAATTTATAGCAGTTTTTAATTAGATGAGGTACATATTTTTGGGAGGGGTTAGGGGTGGGTTTCTCTTTCCTGTTCCCTATTCCCTATTCCCTATTCCCTATTCCCTGTTCCCTGTTCCCTGTTCCCTGTTCCCTGTTCCCTAAAATCAGGAACTCTGTACCTCACCAAATTGAAAACCGCTATACTACAACTCAAAGGGTCTGTTGACAAAAACTTGTACTGAACTCCCGGCACCCATATACCACAATTTGGGCAAATTTTGTAGTCGGCGTGTTGCTGAAGCATTACGCTCTACAATGTCCTGAGCAAGAGGTTTAAACCCTCCCTCAAGCACTGCTCCCCAGAGGTTGCGGTCTCGACTAGTGAAGGTGCTAGACTGGCTTGAGCCAAAACCACTGGAGGTGATAATTTGACTCCGTTCAGGTTGATTGAGTACTTCTCCTACTTTGGCAGCAGAACCAAACAAGAAGGCGATCATGTCATTTTTGGCGATATCATCAGAACCCCGATCCCAGACATTCGCCACCATGGGATTACCTTTATTTCCTCTGAGACTAATCACTCCTGGGGGTAACTGATATTCTTGGTCATCGATGATTAATGCGATCGCATCACTATTCACTAGTCCACTATCATCAACCATGTCACAGAGAAAGACAATTTTGGTACCAGCTTTGAGCAAAACTTGGTTATCTTCATCCACTAGAGGCTCACTCAGACGCACCACAAATCGTTCATCCAAATTTGGTTGTTGAGAATTTCGAGATAGGTTCGACTTTGTCCAAACAATTGGTGTCACTAATTCTCCAGCTGCTTCTTGACCAAAGGAAAATAGCTTCCGTCTGATTGCTCTGCCAGCTAAAATACTGGCTTCTTCTGAGATAGCAACTTGATCAGCAAAAATAACGGGAGATCCATTGAGGGGTTGGGGAGGATTGGGAGAGTTGGAAACTCTCTGTACAGCTGGAATTGAGTATGTATTAGCAATAGTAGAGCGTCCCCTGATCCCATTGTTTCGTTGGGCTACTGGTTGTGTTTGTGGGCTTGGTTCCATCATCGCCACATTTTGCTCTGGCGCTTCTGGAGTATTGCCAGAACTCAAACCATAACTTCCCAGTTGGCTCAAAGCCAGCCATTGCTCCATGGGATCTATCTTTGGTGCTGGGGCTGGAGGAGGTGGAGGAGGTGTTGGTGCTTTTGCCACAGGGGGTGGTGTTGGTGCTCTCCGCACTGGTGCTGTCCGCACTGGACGGGGTGGGGGAGCTTGACGAATTACTACTGGTTGCTGCACTGGACGCGGTGGTGGGGGAGCTTGACGAATTATCACCGGTTGCCGTACTGGACGGGGTGCTGGACGGGTTGATGCTCTTACCACAGGAGGGGGTGGTGCTGAACGCACTGCTGGCCTAGGACGAGGTGGTGGAGCTGTTTTCGGTGATGGGGGTTCTTCTGACTTGGCAAGCTCTATGGTTGTTTTTGGTCTTTTTTTCTCTTGAATGGCTTGAATCTGTTTTTGTTGCTTGGCTAGGGCTAATTCAGTCTTCAGTCGTCCGATTTCAGAATCGGTCGCGTTTTCCGATTCCTTCTCAACACTGGTGGGAATTGGAGTAACTTTTTCGACCAATTTCTTCTTAGAAGACAAGGAGGTCATCCCTGTAAAAACTAATCCGGCGACTACAGCAATTGACCCAGTTACTGCACCAACGGAAGCGCCTTTTGCCCAACCGGATTTTGCGAATTCTTGTTGGGTAACATTTAAGTCTGGATCTAAATCAGCGGTACCATCATTCGATGCTATTACACCCTGACTTGTAGGATTTTGTTCTTGGTCATAACTAGTATCAAATTTTAGCAACTCAGCTAAGGATTCTTCTGTCCATGTCGGGGCGGTATTCTCTGCACCACTGTTCTGCTGAATCAGAGTTTTTTTACTAATTTCTTCTTCAGATTTATGTTCCAGGTTTTGGACATCAAAGTCTTTGAGATCTGATAGCTTCATAATTTCTCCCAGTTGCTGTAGTTATTCCAGTTGCTGTAGTCATTAGTCGCACAACACGGATGTATAAACACGGACAGATGCACGGATTAGTGGAGTCTTATAATCAGGACTATTGGACTTAGGATTCAGGTTTATTTTGAGTCTAAATCTTTGATACTAACTACCTCCAAACCTTTCTCTCTCGCCTTAGCAATAATTGGAGGTAGACTATCGTCTGCCATGGCTGGTGAATACTTAGGAGGCTCCACTGCCCTGACATGAATCTGTTTGTTGAAGGGAATATAGGTGGGCAAATTATTGGTAGTATCTAGAACGGTTAAGGTGCCAACCAAATCGATTGTCCATTCCCCTTCTTTTATTTTAATAGGTTCTCTGACAAATTGGGGGACAAAAGCAAATTGTGTTTTACCCTTAAATACGTTGGATGGCGTTAAGTCTACTAACTTTAGGAGAAACGGATCACGAAAATCATCGGCTAAGGCAAAGCTAGCTTTCCAGGCTTGAGTAGATATTTTACCTCGACGCCTACCTTTGCCCTGAATTTCTACTCCTGGATCAGAGTCTAAGTTAGAAAAGGGAACGCCATCTTTTCCAGGTAATCGCCCTGTCCAAGTAAACAGGTCACTCATGGTTTTAATTGTAAATGCTTTAATTACCTCTGGTGTCCGTTCTTTATTCCCAATGGCTTCTACGGCAGTGGTTTCACCAGTATTCAATTGCACCAAGGAAGGAGCTGGCTTATTAGCTAGCCTTGCTTGAGCGCCATACAACAGGGCTAGGAAAAACAGAATTAAGGTATTGTAAGCAAAGTTGCTGATTAAGATAATCCCCAGACTATCCGTCACATTGAAACTGGATAACCAAGTACTCTTCTTACCTCTTTGGAGAAATTTTAGCTTATTCTGAGGAGAACTAGTCGTGCTTTCCATTTATTTCAAGCCTCCTAATACAAAAGCACTGAAGGAGTTTAAGCTATTAAAAATAGCTAGACCTCCTCCAGCGGCTAATACTAACGCTAGAATGGGGGCAATTAATCCAGCGACAAAAGCAAAAACTAATGGGTTATAACTCTCAGCATTAACAATTAAGGTGGCGACTAAGCCAACAATAATGTTGTAGCATATTTTAACTAAACCGATGGAGAAAAAGCTAATTAACCAAGCGTAAATTGCCTTAGCTCCCACAGGTAATAATGTGGCCCCAACCGCTAATGGACCTAATAGTCCGGTTAGCAACATCGAAACTTCTGCTACCCACTGAAATGCCATACCAATCGACATTAACCAACCCGTTACTGCCGTTTGTAAGGCAAAGCCTACTCGTTCAGTAACATTCAGAGGGTTAAGCAATGAACCAATTTTATCGAACCATTGTTCAGATGTCGGTAACGTTTTAGAAAAGTCCCGTGCTTGTTGCTCTGCATTTGTTAAACAATCCACCTGTTGTTGAACATCGACGATAGAATCACATTGAGAAACCAAGGAATCAATAACCGCCTTCGCCCCAATATTTTCTGTCACAATTTGGTATGATTCTTGCAAAGAAATTCTGGCAGATGTGTTTTGCAGTAGTGAATTAGAGGTATTGTTGATTACACTTCTGAGTCCTTGGGTGCCATTGGCTAACATTGCCCCATCATTCGCTAACAAAACTGCGACTAATAAGGGCCAGATGATCTCAGACCACATAATTGGCTCATCGTATTCTATTAAGGCTTTTGCCCATTGAGTCATGAATAGAACTAAGCTTCCCACGGCAAAAAACACCCCCAGTTTAGCGATCACAGCATACAACCCACCTCCGAGGACTTCACTCCAGAGCTCATTCATGGCTTCTGCGATCGCAATTTGTCCGGTACGACCATTTTGGATAATCTGGGAGGCTCCATTACTAAATTGAGCAATTAAGTTGGGGGTGACTATCATTTAATGATTACCTCTTTACGTCATTAGCGATGGGATGACCAGAGTGGAGACATTGGGGAGAGTGGGTAGATGGAGAATTCGCAGAGATCGGCAGACGGAGGAAATCCGGAATATAAGGACGAACAGACATGGCGATCGCTACACATGGTGATAAACAAAGAAGGTAGGAATAGGGACAAGCAGGTAAGCTAGACCAAGGAGACATAAGAGAAATAGTTGTGAGTGAGGAGTAATAAGTTTTAAGTGCTAAGTGTGTCAGTTCAGAATTGATAATTATTGAAGAATTCTGGATCCAGATAACTGTTGACGGTCAACGGTTAACGATTAACAATTAACGATCAACAGCTACCTGTAGGGTGGGCAAGGTTTTGCCCACCCTACCCATGGATTCTGTGCGTAAGTCCTGTAACTAAAACAAGCCACTTAACGAGGTAATTCTCAAAGTTTCCATACCAGCGCCCAGTTTTTGGTATTGATCTGCCTGAGTTTGTCCATCCAAAGCACGAGAGATATTGCTTTGGAGCATGTTAGAAATTTCTTGTCGTTGCGCTTCCTCAACAGTAGCGGCTTGCAAGGAGCCGAGTATGGCGGCTTGACGAGCATTCTGAAGAGCGACTTCTTTGATCACATTCTGGGTAACTGTCTCATTTTGAGCTGTTTGAGCTAATTGCTGTACCTGTGAAACAGTATCCTGCATTTGCTTTAGCTCCTGGATTGACTGCTCCTGTCCTTCTTGACTCAGAACACGAGACGCTGATGCTCTAGCAACTTGCCTTTCTACTTCATTAGCAAGTTTGTCTCCTTCATAAATTGGGTAATCGCTTTCTTGGAGACTTTCCTCAATTGACGCTCTGACGTCTTCCACATCGGGGAGACCTAAAACTCCCATGGAATCTTCCAATGCTGATTTCAAATCGTTGTCTATGGTTTCTGGTAAATTGGTAAATTCATCGAAGAAATTTGTAAAGTAAGACTTAACCTTCTGAAATTCCTCAACAAAGGAGTCAACAAAACTATCCACAATTCCACCAGAAGCATAGGCGGGTTTAGGAACTGCTGTAATTAGCGTACTAATAATTAACAACTGTATCCAAGTTTTGGTCACATTTTTCGCCATGATTGAACTCCTAAATTGAATAGTTACGAAAAAATGCTGAAGGCTGAAAAGTTAAAAATGAAAGCTAAACAATATAGCACTACGCATTGAGATTAGGACATTCCTAAACTCCGAAACGTAAGTCTAAGCTTACTTTTTACTTCTGACTTCTAACTTCTGACTTGCGCGTAGCGCTATAAAAGCGTATCCCTGATTTACCTAAATTATATACTATTTTTCAGCTTAATTATGAAGTCGAACTTTTGCTCTCGGATCTGGTAACTTTGAATTGACGACTTGGACTTCTGAATTACGCATTTCTGCCATTTTTTTACTAGCATAATGCATAGCCATAATTTTATCCTTGGGATGTAAGCGCATTGCTGTCTGACGAATTGCTGATTCTTCAGGATTATTAGCAACTGCTGTTAACAGTGCTGAACCGGGATAAAATCGACAGTAGGTGTAAATCCCATTGTCATCGAGTAACCATTGAGAATACATTCCTTCTTGTTTAGGGAAAAATCCTTCTGTGGCATTTTTGTTAATAATGTCTGAAGGATATTTCAAAATATTGACAAAGCTATCTACTGCTGTTGGTTGAATTCTCCCTACTAAGCGAGTTGTTATATTCTGAAAAATTTTCGCTGCACTGGGAGACTTGGAAATAGTATCTGGATCTTGAGCCGATAAAATTACCCGAATTCCGGCTTTGGCTCCATTAGCACACAATCTGCCAATTAATTCAGCAATGGAATTATATTGGAACAGAATGGGACTTTCATCGATGAAAAATATACTCACAGGTGAGGCTAAAGAACGTCTTAAGGCTGCTGAGTAAATCCCTAAAGAAAGTAGTGCAGCATCTTCGTCACTACTAATATTCCGTAAGGCAAAGACTAATAACTGAGCATCACTTCTAAAGGTAGAAGGACGACTAATCGCTTTTCCTACTCGGCTATTTATCCAATACCTCAGTCGCAATTTTACTTGATCCAAGCCTTGAAGGATATCCCCAGATACAGAGGTAACTCGCAATCTCTCTAAAGAACAAAAATCAATAAAATCCGCAAGGGTAGGCATTAATTGCCATTCTTGAGAGTCTAAGCCATTGATATTTGCTGCTACATAACGGTCATGGATTTGATCATCATCAAAAAAGGCTTTGATTGCTAAGCTTAACATGGCTCTGATGTTATCCGTATAAGTCCGGTCATGAAACGTCGTGGAGCCAAGAACCATTAGCATTAGTGCTTCGACTAAGAATTCTTTGTATTCTGTAAGTCTCTCTTGTTGTAGTTTAGCATCTAATCCCTTTAAATTGGGCAACTCGAAAAGATTAACTGCCTCTCGACCAATATCAAAATAAGCTCCTTTATCCCCGAGAAAAGCGGTGTAGTCACTAAAGGTAGAACTGCCATCGGGTTTTGGATAATCCATAGCTGAGATGGGGATACCATGAGCCAAGGCTTGGGTAATAATTCCCGATGCCAAAACAGATTTTCCACTGCGGGTGGTTCCGAAAATACCTAGGTTTTTATGCTGTTTGAATAAGTCAATAAAAACTGGCGTACCTCCTTCAGCAGAGATTAATTCAAATCCCGTTCTATCCACTGTCCGGGTTTTGACTACTGGCATTAACCCTGGTGCAATATGGCTTAAATAGGTATGCGATCGCTTAAATGGACTCATTAAGAGTCTGCTCCAGGAAATTGGCAAGGTTTCTAGCCAGATTTTCCAAGGATATTCGGTCTCCCTTACCATCCAAGCTGGTGGCGGAAAATAAGATTTTAAAGTATAACACGCCTGATCTAAATCTTGTGGAGAATCGCGATGGACTAAGAAAACAACTGAGACATTAAATGGCACGGCCCCTTCATAGATAGCCGCCTGAGCCTCGACATTTTTCTGAATATTTAATTGTGCTTTAACATTAATCGTATTTTTCTCTTGTGCATATTTTGAGGAGACATTTGCCTGTTTCGTCAGCGAATGCATTTTGCTGGTTACTGTCTTAATATTCGCTTTGGAAATCTCACAAAAACAATCGGTGTCATAGACCTCATCTTTTGCCATGACTTGCCAGAGATAGCGCATTTGGGATTCTTTATTCCTCCACCCCTCAGGCTTGTCTAAAAAGAGCATGACTGCGGTATACTTCTCCTTGAGATTAATCCAACGTCGATCAGCAAATGGAATAGCGGTATAGTCTTCCATTAACAGAGAAACCGGGTGGATTTCTGAGTAAACCTCCTCGGTAACTCCAGCTTCAGTCAAGGAAAGCAACTGCGGAACTGAACGAGGTGGTGTATCATTAAATCGCTGCCACACATAATTCCAAGACTCTTGAGCAGAAAGAGGGCGAATCGATAGACCCATTTGATTGCTCAACAGCCTTTCCCAAAATTGATAGCCATTATTAAAGGCAATCTCTATCACTCTCTCGATCTGCTGTTTTTCATACTCATCCAGCTTGCCAATGAATCCATTCCACCACTTGGTAGCTGTCATCAAAAATTCTTCGATTTTATCAGATGCTCCCTCTCGACCTGATTCTACGGTATAGGTAGCAAATAAATACAACGTCTTTGGCTTTCTAATTCCCCCTTTGGTCAAGTCTTGAATTCGCTTCTTTTCTCCCATGATTAGGTACTTTAACTCGTTAGAGTCTGTCCCCTTGATCAGCTGACTCAACGTGTTTTGTCTATCAGTGTCATCAGTGAAAGACTTTAGGTGAATCGTGAGGGTTTCCTGGTCTGGGAAATCTTTTAACCCAGCTTCGATGGCATCAAACACCGGGTCAATTAACTCCTGGCGTAAGGTGGTGTGAATGCCTCGACATTCAAAACCAAACACAAATTTATAGGAAGCTTCTCCTTTTCTGAGAATGTATGCCCCAACATCAGAGCCATCCAGTCTGACTTCTAGGAAACTAGCTAACTTACAGTCATCCTCGAACGGCTTTAAGGTTTTCTTTTTACCATTTCCTACATCAACCCGCTTCTTTCCCATCTTTTGTTTAGCTTGATCGTAAGCTTGAGTGGTTGTCATACTTTTTAGCCTTTGCCCTTTGCTTTTTCCCTTTTAACGTCTAAAAGCCTTTGGTATCTACCCATTCCTCTTGTCCATTGAGGTACAGGTATAAACTTAGAAAGAAATTTCCAATGGCTAGAGGAAGTTAGCACCCACCAAGTAGACATACCCCAAACTCCGAAACAAGATGTCCATACCCAACTAGCTCCTAGTACCCCCTTGACGATGTAATAGGCAATTGCCCAAATTATTGCCCAGGGGATAAACTGATCGGCTGGAATAGGACCAATTTTCGGTTTTTCATCAAGAGTTCGGTTAACACGACGGAATTGTTGCTCTGAATTATTTGCCATAGGTCAAGCTATTTTGGATCAGACTTGCGTTCCTATCAGTGATTGAAAAAACTTTCAATCTCAATAAAACCCTGACTACTCATCCCTTCAGCTATATCAAACTCAACAGGCAAATTAGATGTACCGTAGTTTATGCCCCTGTGCCAGTGATGTAGCCTGCTAACAGATCACCCAAGGTAACTACAATCAAAATGATGATTGGAGTACGGGCTAGGGTTTTCCAGTCATCATCTTGTTGGGCAGCATTGACTACTTTGACCAATGAAATGCCTAAATAAATTAGGAATAGTGCTCGTAAAACGTTAAACACCAGGGACACCAAATCGGCGTCTACTTCAGGAATAGCACTAGTTAGCCAATCTTCTGCGACTTGGAAAAACTGGGCATGGGCTGGCGCAGCGGTAAAGTCCAACATAAACCACAGAAAGGCGAATAGGAAAAGACAGGCTCCTAAACCATATTTCCTGATTAGCCGTTGAATTTGATTCCCAGAATTACTAGGTTGGACTCCAATCCACCTCACTCCCACAACTAGACACATCAAAAATGATACACCCATCAAAGGAGTGACGGAGGTACTGATATAGAGATCCAATGCCATTGCGATCGCAGCCATGACCATTAAATAGCCCAAGGGCACTTGCTTCAACTGAGCAAACAACTTAGCAAGCAACTTAGCAAACATAGTTTCTTTACTTTTCCAACGCTGTTGTTGACGAGGTGACATCGCAACAGAGGACTTGTTCACCATGGTGGATTTTTCTTTCCGTAATTTTTCTGACTCTTATTGTGATACAGAAAATTTTTAAACCGCAAAAGCGATCCTAGAGGAATAGTTCAATTTATTTTAATTAATAAATGTTACTGAGTTAAGGAGCATTTTGAATAAGCTAAATGATTGTAATTGCTTCACCTCAAGGATTACAATTACTTAACCTCTCAATATCATTGGCACAGCTCCCCAACAGTCTCACAATGTTACTCGTCCAAAAGGAATAGATAAATAAACTGAATTTTAATAAAACTCTGATAAAATAAAAAAAACTTAACAAAAAAAACGCTGAAACCCAACCTATAGGTAGAGGAGTTAGTGCTTAGTGGTTAATCAGCTATTTTGCTTAATTCTAAACTTAAAGCATGAAAATTTAACAATTAAACCTTAATCAATAATTGCTAAGCACTAATATCATGTCAGGATAATTACCCTTAATAAAAATCTGCCCCATCTCCCCATATTCCCCTCCTGGGAGGGGTTAGGGGTGGGTTCCCACACTCCCCACCCTTCCCACACTCCCCACCCTCCCCGCGCCCCCGCCCCAACAGTTATAGATTTACAACAAAAAGATGCATCCACCGAATCTTGGTATCTACTTCACCAAACCACTGCGAAGTGCTTGTACTGCTGCTTGTGTTCTATCGTCACAGCACAGTTTCCACAGCACAGACCGAATGTGAGTTTTAACTGTGCCAAGACCTAGCAATAATCGCTGGGCAATTTCGTCATTTGTATAACCGGCTACGATCAATTCCAAGACAGTTAGCTCCCGTTCAGTCAGTGGATTTTCCCTAAGAATCTGATAATAGTCAGGCTCACAGGAATTGATTAAAGTAATCCCAGAAAAATTCTTGCCGGGTGACTTGATACTGTTTTTTAGGAGATAACCAGCTATTTCTGGATCAATCCAGTGTTGCCCTTCATAGGTAGCTTTTAAAGCATCTAAGAAAGTACTGGTGTCTACATTAGTTTTAGGAAAATTGATACGTTTTAGATAATAGGAATCTACCCCAGCCCCAAAAGCGCTTATAACAAATTCTTCTGATGTGTCCCAAGATAGCAGCAATATGTTAGGAAAAAATGCCACTTTCCAATTTCTGACTAACCGCAATAACGCATCACTATTGCTTGAATGCTCTAAATTAATGACTACTATGTCCGGGTTAGATTTTTTTAAAAAGGCCGCCACATGACGCAAGCTAGAAACTTGAGACACCAAACTGACTTCTTTGTACTGCTCCAAGACTTTTCTGAGACCTAACTGCGTCAAATCACCCCTCTCAATCAGTAACACCCGAATTTCTTTGATTACGTTCATAACCATTGACTAGAACACTGATACCGAAATTGACAACTTAGGATGTGTTTGCTGACCTGACAACCCAAAAAAAAATGGAAGCGATTGGCCGTAGGCCACGCTACGCGAACGCGCTCCATAGCTCAAGATTGGTCAGCAAGCTTGTGATCACGAGTCGCCACCTACCGAAATTGTTTCCATCGGTTGATTAGCGCTTTGACCCAATATTACTGATGATACAACTCCGGAGTATTTTACGTGTGTCAATGATAACTTTTGGTTGACTATTTATAGTTGAAGGTTAACGACACTATGTCGTCAACCTTCAAAACCACTAAAATATTTCTCTTTTTTATCCTTATTTACCCTTAGTTGGATTTTTCGCTTGCTCTAAGGCAATTTCTTTAAGGGCTTGATAAGAGTTGATATTAGAAGCACCCTCAATTGCCTTGACCGCTAAATCCTGAACTTGTTTGAGGGCAGTATCGAGTTGCTGGGAAAGACTGTGTATCCGTGCTGAGGATTCTTTTATTGTCTGTTCCAGGGATTCAATTCTTAGCTGATAGACACGATTATTTCCTTCTAATTCCTTATTCTGTAAGTCGGCTTGAATTTTGACCTGGTGGCTAGCAATCGCTTTGCCTTCTTCTTGGGCTTTTTTGATAGCAACTGATTTTTCCTGGTCGAAGGCTTCTACCTTAGTTTTTAATTCTTCAAACTGCTTCTCTCGCTCTGCGATCGCATTTTCCCGCTCTGCCCATTGTTTCTCTTGTTGTTGCCTCGTTTCCTCCAATTCTTTGTATAAACGTTCTTGGTTATGGTTGTAGGTTTCTTGATCTAAGCTGCGTTGTAGGTCTAAATTATAATCATACTCTTGAGCATCTCGCTTACGGGTTTTATTTTGTTCTTCATTCCGTTCTTTAATAGCTCGTTGCTGTTCCTCTTGTTCTTTGTACCAGGATTGTTTTAACTGATTAATGTCCAGCTCTAACTCTTCCCGTTTTTGGTAAATTTCTTCATCGAAAGCTTTAGAGCTATTCTGATAGGTTTCGATTAAGGTATCTAAGGTATCGTCTTGAATTTCTGATAAATTGTGGAGTTCAGCAAGTTGTTGAGTTTCCTCAGTAACCGCTGTTCGTAATTCTTCTAGCTTAGCCGCTTCTGATGTTAGTTTTTCCGACAACTCACTGACACTACTCCCAAACCCTAATTGCAGCTTAACCAGGCTGTCAAGGGTATACATCATTTTGTCTTTCATGACTTTTGCTGGTACAGATCCATTAGTTTGCTTTTTTTCCACCGTGGATACTTGAGGAGTTTGCGTTTTGTTCATCTGCTTCATTTCTTTTTCCAAAGCATTTCGTTCTGCTAGTAATTCCTTGTAAGCTTCTAAAATTTCTGCTTTGGTGTTCTTGCTGTTAGGTTTGCGTGTCATACTTTCAAGGTTATATTCTATTTGACAATTTCTGAACTGATATCACTATTCACTAATTTTGATCCTTGCTTCTTGAAGACCCATCAAAAGCTTTCAAGGTCAGGGCTTGGGACTGTTTCAAGGTCTCTTGTAGCTGACTATAGAGATTTTCAATTTGTTTATTTTGTTTTTCTATGTGTTGCTCCAGGGACTGAATTTTAACGTCATAACCCTGTTGAGTAACTTCCCAGCCTTTGGTTAGTAAATCAGCCTGTACTTTAGCGTCGTTTTGGACTTTTTTAATGGCTTTATCTTTTACTTTTTTAACGATTTCATCTAGCTCAGCAGGGAAAGCTTCCACTTTCTGTTGATACTCCTCAAACAGGTCTTGAGATTCTTGTAGCTTCTGTTCTCGCTCAGACCATTGCTTTTCTTTTTCTTGATTGGCCTCTTGCAATTCTCGCTCCTGGTTACGGCTCAGTTCTTCATACTGATCCGTCTCAATTTTACGGTTACGTTCTAATTCGTATTGATAGTCAGCTTCTTGGCGTTGTCGTTCCCGAGCCAATAATTCGTTTTGTTCTTGACGTGCTATTTCAAAGTCTTCCTGGTCTTTTTGCCAAAGCTTACGTTTTTGCTCTTGGTCTTTTTCGATCTCTTCTCGCTGTTGATCTGCTTTTTGCTCTAGGGATTTTAGCTTTTCTTGGTGCTCTTGATTGAGCAAATGTAAGGCATCAGCTACAACTCGAATTTGCTGAAGGTATTGCAAGTGTTCAGTTTCTACTTTAATCGCCAGCTTTAGCTCATCAAGTTTAGAGGCTTCTGAGGATAATTTTTCTGACAATTCATTAACGATGGTGCCAAACTCTAGCTGTAAATCAGCCATTCCTTTGACAATATTATCAACGGTATAGTTTGAGGCAGTTTCCAGGACTTGTTGATTTTTAGCTTTTTCCGCTTCTTCTTCTTTGGTGGCAATTTTTGAGTCAATGTTTTGCCGCTCTTTTAGGATTTGCTCAAAGGCTTGGAAAATCTGGTCTTTGCTGTCTTTTGTGGCAACCATATAGTGTGTTCCTTTGACGATATTTAGATTTTTTTAATTGAAAATGATTACTTGAAAATTGCTATAGCGCAGGGAATAGGGAGTAGGGAGTAGGGAGTAGGGAGTAGGGAATCGGGAATCGGGAATTGGGAATCGGGAAAAAATAGGTGTGTGTATTTCATTAATATGGAAAACGCTATAGTAGCCGGTGGCTGGTTAGCAATATTCATCCACCCTGGGAGATCCCCCCTAACCCCCCTTAACAAGGGGGGAACAATAGACCCCATGAACAAAAAGTCTATGGTTGCTCTGGCTTCCCCCTTCCGCGCGGGGGACGGGAGGGGGATCCCGACGGGTGGTTGGGGGGATTTATCCAAAAGCCACGCAGTATTGACAATGCTCTTATTTGAGTTGACACTCCCCGGTCTAAAGACACGGGGATTCTTCACTCAATGATCCAACTTGCTCAACCAGGTCGGAACCAGGAAAAGTAGAGGCCGAATCTCCTGAAGCGTTTAGGTCTTTGACGACCCAAGTTCCGGTGTGCCCCACCGTACTCAAAGCTCTTTTAAGGATGTTTATTGCGGCATTATGGTCTCTGTCTAACTGGCAGCCACACTTACAGGCGTGAGTCCTAGTTGATAGAGACTTTTTCACTACTTCGCCGCAATTGGAGCAATTCTGGCTGGTATAGGCGGGATTTACTGCAACCGTCACCTTCCCAAATTTCGTACCAAAGTGCTCCATCCATTTCCGAAATTGATACCAACCTGCATCATTAATAGACTTAGCTAAACAGTGATTTTTGGCTAGGTTTTTAACCCTTAAATCTTCATAGGCGACCAGATCGTTAGACCGGATTACGCAGCGCGCCGGAGACGAAACCTTAGAATAAAGAAGCCTTAATAACAAAGATTTAACCCTTTTATGCATAGCCGACTAACCATAAAGGCTTCTTTATTCTTACGGTAACTTCTAACCAGTCTCTTGGCGTGCTCTTCACGTTGCCTACTTATTTTAAGGTGATGTCTGCCTAGTCTATTAACTGCTTTTCTGCGATTGGATGAACCTTTCTTTTTTCTAGAAACTCTGCGCTGATAGAACTTAAGGCGCTTCTCTCCCGTCCTGTAAAAGCGGGGATTTGGTTCAGTTTCTCCAGCGGAATCAGTATAGAAATCTTTTAGTCCAACATCCAGCCCGATAGCCGTCCCAGTTGGTTCTAGATCTTCTTTGATGTCTACTGAAATACAAAACTGGATATAGTAGCCATCAGCCCGACGGACTATCCGAACCCGCTTAATCTGTTTTTTGTCGAAACGCCATAAGTCCCATTTACCTTTAAGTTTGAGCTTACCGATCCCCTTCAAGTCACTAAAGGTGATTGATTTATTGTCAGGAGACAACTTCCAGCCAGACTGCTTATACTCCACTGAACGGCAGTTTTTCTGGAATTTAGGAAAGCCTTTTTTGCCAGGTACTTTTTTCTTGCAGTTGTCAAAGAATCGAACGATTGACGACCATGCTCTCTCAGCGCTAGACTGTCGAGCGGTAGAGTTTAATTCATTGGCGAAAGGGAAGTTATTAGCCAGTACTGCACTGTATTTGTTGAGGTCAAATTTGCTGACCCCTTTATTGTCCATCCAGTACCTAAGACAGCTATTACGGATGAACTGGACTGTCCGAATAGCCTCATTGATCCCAGAGTATTGATGTTTGTTTCCTTTCGCCTTAAACTCTAGAATTATCATCAGTTTCTTAAAGTTACCGTAAGAATAGTGGAGCCTTATAACAACAGTTTTAACCCTTTTCGCATAGCCGACCAACCATAAAGGCTCCACTATTCTAAGGTTTCGTCTCTGACCTCAACTGTTTCTACTATTATTCTACAACATCCAGACTAAGATTCCAGATTTTCTCTAAATATTTTGATCACGGCGGCTAAAGACCGCGCTTGTTCCTTCATCCCCGGTCTAAAGACACGGGGTTTTCGGCTAATGGGGATTTTTATAATTCCCAAACAAGAGGTTTCCCTATCAGCCAGTGGCTAATGGCAAGTACCCGAAACTACCCACAGCGATACGCGATCGCGTAGCGTGGCCGTAGGCCAATCGCTGCTCTAGAATCGTTCGTTGTAGGAGGGATGTGATGCCTCTAGGGGTGTGGGTGCAATGGTTAAGAGGAAAGACGATAGTAGTACAAATGTTCTACTTGATTGTACTGAAACTCCAGTGGATAAGTCAAGGGCAAATTGCCCATGCTAGGCTGGAACTCAAGTAGCTTTGTCATATAAAAACACCTGAAACCCAGTTTATACAAGGGTTTCAGGCTTAATTTAATCAGGAGCAAAATCTAGGGAATCGGGAATCGGGAATCGGGAATCGGGAATCGGGAATCGGGAATCGGGAATCGGGAATCGGGAATCGGGAATCGGGAACAGGGAATAGGGAACAGAGCTGGTTGAGTGACTTTAGATCATGGCGTAGGTTGGGTTGAGGCAACGAAACCCAACAAAGCGTGAGGTGTTCGTTGGGTTAGCGATCGCGTAATCCAACCTACGGGAGAATCAGCATTTCAAGGGTCTTGTCAGTTAATCCCCGGTCCGGGGTGGGTGACCGGGTGTGGGGAAAATAGAAGGGAAAATCCCTCAATTCAATTCTCTGGAAGACATTCCCAACTGATATCCCAGGGCCTTTTTCTTCATGGTCTGGAAAATGTTGTAAAATCCATTAGCGCGAGAAGGGGTTAAACTAGCGTTCAATCCTATGTCTTGAATAAAGTCAGGAGATAGGTTGACAATCTCTGTCGGCGTCAGTCCATTCAAGCCTTCAATCAACAACGCTACTAATCCTTTAACCAATTGGGCATCTGAGTCTCCCTGATACAAGACTTTGCCATCATCCAAGTTAGCAGTGATATAAACCTGGGACACGCAGCCAGGAACTTTGTTTTCTGGCACTTTATCAGTTTCTGGCATTGTCTGAAGCTTCTTGGCGTACCACAGCAACTGCTGATACCGTTGCTTGGGGTCTTTGCGGCGCTGAAAGCGTTCTACAATCCGAGCAAGAGCTTCTGGTAAAGGGCTTGAGGTGGCTGACATACCCAATGTTTAAAAAGGATTAACCATTTTATTTATAGCAGTTCTCAATACCGAATTGATAACTAGACTTCTTGCAGAAGTCGGGAACAGGGAATAGGGAACAGCGGATCTGGGAACAGGGAGGAGCTGATCAGGGTAGGTTTTTAACAAAGACGTGAGTATCAACTTTGGGGTGTGGGGTGTGGGGTGATTGGACTTGTCTTCCTTTTCCTCCCTACTCCCTACTCCCTACTCCCTACTCCCTAAAACCCAGGACTTTGTTCCGAACCGAATTAATAACTGTTATAACTGCATATTAGCTGATCAGTTGACATCCAGAGGAGTACAGAGTTTGTGAGCCAATATAAATCGTCAACGGTCAAGGGTCAACCGTCAACCTTTGATAAACAAAATCCTCGCCAGTTAGCATTCCTAGCTCTCCGGGATATTCATCGGCGGGGTGCTTTTGCTGATATTGCCCTGAATCGAGTGCTACACACTGCTCAGTTAACTGGTGCTGATCGGGGCTTAGTGACAGAATTAGTTTATGGTAGTGTCCGACGACAGCGCACTTTGGATGCTCTACTTGACCAGTTGGGGAAAAAGAAAGCGAATCAACAACCTCCAGATTTGCGCACTATACTTCACCTTGGACTATATCAGCTGCGCTATCAAGGCCGAATTCCTGCTTCAGCAGCGGTCAATACCACCGTTGACCTAGCTAAGAACAATGGCTTCAAAGGACTGGCAGGGGTGGTTAATGGTTTACTACGAAACTATGCCCGTTTAGCTGCCAATTCCCCTGACCCTTTGCAGTTGCCAGAAGGGGATATCGAGGGTTTGGGCATTTTACACAGTTTTCCCGATTGGATGATCGAGCTGTGGTTAGAACAGCTGGGAGCAGAGGAAACAGAACAGCTGTGTCAATGGTTTAACCAATCTCCTACTATTGACTTACGGGTAAATCCCCTCAAGGTGTCCATGGAGGAGGTGGAGGCAGGGATGCAATCTGCTGAAGTGGCTATTCAGCGGTTACCGACCTTGGTGTCTCACGAGGACGAGGGGAATGGTGAGATTATCCCTATTTTCAGCAATGCAGCTCAGGTCCCCCAAGCACTGCGGGTTGTGGGTGGTGTTGGTGCGATTCAAGAGCTACCGGGGTTTAAGGAGGGTTGGTGGACTGTTCAAGATTGTAGTGCCCAGCTGGTCAGTTATCTGCTAGACCCTCAACCTGGTGATGTGGTGATTGATGCCTGTGCTGCACCGGGGGGCAAGACAACTCATATTGCGGAATTAATGGCAGATCAGGGCAAGATTTGGGCATGCGATCGCTCGGCTTCCCGCCTCAAAAAAGTCCAACAGAATGCCGAACGGTTACAATTACAATCCATTCACATTACTACTGGTGATAGTCGGGATTGCCCTGAATTTACTAACATCGCTAATGCTGTGTTATTAGATGCTCCCTGTTCCGGTAATGGTACCCTTCACCGACGTCCTGATATTCGTTGGCGCATGACTCCAGAAAAAGTCCAGGAACTTACTGTTTTGCAAAAACAATTGTTAGAGCATAGCGCAACTTGGGTCAAGTCCGGAGGTGTGTTAGTGTATGCTACCTGTACCTTAAATCCTAAAGAAAATGAGGGGGTAATACAATGGTTTCTGGAAGGTCATTCTCACTGGCAAATTGAGCCCCCTACTCTTTCGTTTCTTAAAGCGTTTTCAACACCGGAAGGTTGGCTGAAAGTTGTGCCCTATCGAGACCAGATGGATGGTTTTTTTATGGTGCGGTTGAAACGAATGGATTAGTTAAGGGATATAGGAAGGGGAATCGGGAATCGGGAATCGGGAATCGGGAATCGGGGAGAGTAGTAGGGTGGGCAAAAATAGTTTTTTTTTATTATTAATAATTATACTATTTTGCCCACCCTACTTTATAATCTTTACTTAAGGGCAGGGCTATTTCAAGATTAAAACCAGGATTAAATTAAGCTATGGAAACCTTCACTGGAGTAACCAATTGTTCTACAGCTCTTCTTCAGATACTGAAAAACTATTGTAATATCCTGAATCGTCACAAAAATAATCCTATCAGTAATACTGTCATCAGTAAAATCATTGTTAGCGATGACAAAACTCGCTATCTAGTTATTAGGGAAGGTTGGAACGATACACAACGAATTCATTCACTAATCTTTGATGCTGAGATACGTAACAATAAAATTTGGCTACACCATGATGGTCTAGATCACGGCATTACAGAAGAGCTACTGGCGGCAGGAATACCCAAAGAACAAATTGTTTTAGCTTTTCATCCTCCCCATATCCGACAACACACTGGCTATGGGATTTCCTAGCTTTTAATTATCAGCTATCAGTGATCAGCTATCAGTGATCAGCTATCAGCTATCAGCTATCAGTTATCAGTTATTAGTTATCAGGTATGGGCACGCTGTCTTGATGCAGTCGCTCATGGGGGAAACCACGCCAGTTGCTCATGGGGGGAACCCCCAAGACCGCACTGGGTCCCCAAGACCGCGCTGCATCGCTAATTGAGGTGCTGAGGTTTCTTTTAAGCTGACGGCTGACGGCTGACCGCTGTTCGCACCTGAGATACGCATTATTTTTTCACTATTGCCTATTGCCTATTGCCTATTGCCTATTGCCTCTTCCCTATTCCCTATTCCCTGTTCCCTTGTATATACTCAATCAAACTCCGGTGCCCACACTTCAACAATAGGTAATTCCCAACCAGGAAGCAATTCTGGTACTTGCAGCACATCCCCATCCCCCAGCACAACTTTATCCTGATTGAGGCGATACACTTCCATGGTGCGAGTTCTCGGATCCACTAACACCCCAACTGTAGTTCCCAATTCCAGAAATTGCTGTATCTTCTGGCGCAATTTTGGTAGGCTATCGCTCTTAGATTTAACCTCAAATGTCAAATCAGGGACTAATTCGGCGTAATCTTCCGTAGTGCGAGGTAGACGTTCAGCTAAGATAAAAGACGCATCCGGGGCGCGAACATCCCCATCTTTATTCGGTAAGCGAAAACCACCACTAGAACCAGAAACTCTTCCTAATTTGCGCGGTCTTACCCAGTTACGAAGTTGAGCAGCGATTTCTAGTGCTACTTCATCGGATTCTAACCCTGAAGGACTCATAAAAATAATTTCTCCCCCTATTAATTCCATCTGATAATCAGGATGTTGTGCTTGCAGCGTTTCTAAATCTTTGACCGTTAAACTAGGCATTATTAAAATCCTCCATTTACAGTTTTATTTTAGGGAGTAGGGAGTAGGGAGTAGGGAGTAGGGAGTCGGGAGCAGGGAGCAGGGAGCAGGGATTATCGCTTTTTGAATTAGGCAAAAAATCTAATAAAATTTCCACACTTTCCGCGCCACCTGCCCACACTATCTAGGATTAATTTTACCAAAAATGTAGACAAATAAAAACTAGTTTTTATTCCTTATACTTCCCACACTTCCCACACTTCCCACACTCCCCACACTCCCCACACTCCCCTCTTACTTATGCCCTATTTACTATTATAGCAACTATATATTTAGTAATAAAAAAAAATTCCTAAACCCCTTGACAAATGATTAATTTATTTATATATTAATAATGGACAACATTTAAGGATACTGTTGATCATGACAAAAAACATTCCGCCTAACTCCGATGACAATCAAACTCCTGAAAACCCTGGTCGTAAACCTAAGAAAGTCAAGTACGTTTTGATCGGTTCTCCTGAACAAGTTCGGAATACGATTAATGCCATCTATGCCCTTAAATACGCCTATCCCGACGAGTGGAGCACTCCAGAACCTACTGAAAAGCCTGGTGAGGTTATGACCTTTTTGATTCGATATTTTTATGTAGACTAGGATAGAGTTTTGCCAGCGATGCAGCGCGGTCTTGGGGGTTTCCCCCATGAGCGACTGCATCAAGACAGGGTTTTGACGCCCTGGCGACTAGGAATTGTGGAGGTTATTTTGAAGCGATCAGCGATCAGCTATCAGCTATCAGTTATCAGCTAAAGGCTGACGGCTGACCACTGACTACTGACCACTGACCGCTGACCACTGACCACTGAGGAATGTATTAGTTGATCAACAGTATCTAGATTTGAGCTCCGCTGTACTTGTGGTGGCTTACACAATAGAATTCGGTCAAGGATTGGGGTTAACCACAACTTGACCGATTTTTTTATTGGTATAGTTAGAGGAGTTCTAATTTGGTGAGGTATTAAGTCTTGGGTTTTAGGGAGTAGGGAGTAGGGAGTAGGGAGTAGACTAAACTCTTGAGCTTTAATACGCTTGAGGTCATCCATGGTTACGTTTTCATCTCAAAGCATCCCTTTTTCTAAAACTAAGTCAAGCACATAATAATATTCAAAAATAAATTCTCAGTGACCACGCAGTGTCTGACTGGCATACTCTAAACCTTGCTTAAATACCTCTGGTGTAATCGTTTCTGCTTTCAGTTCCACTGCTTTCAGTAATACATAACTAGCAATGCGATTGAACCGACGGGGTATCCCCTCGGAATGTTTGCAGAGATTCTTAGCAGTTTCTATAGTGAAGGGATGAAAGGAATCAGGATTAGTTTTGTCTTTGCTGGTTTCTCTAATCCGGGCACTAGCCAGATAGTTAATTAACATTTGATCAGTGGTGGGTTGGTCTAATGCTTTAATTTCTAATGCTAAATCAAATAACCCTCGTTCATTGCTCAAAAGATCCCGATTCAAGCCTGAAGGATGCCCAGTCAAAATAAACCAAGCATCACCTTTGAGCATGCCTTGAGCATCGTGCAATAGTTGACGCACCCGGTCTGGATCTTGTTTATCTAAATCATCGATAGCAATCACAACACGACTATACTTTTCCAGCGCCCTTTCCAATAAATTTTGAAAGGTGAGAGTGGGAAACTGCGGTGTATTAACGGGTTTGGATTCCGCTTCACTGATCAATCCCATGTTCTTTAACAGTTGTTGCGCCCACTCATCTTTTGACATATGTCGGGCTAGGGCAATCAAAGCAGCCGTTGCTAAATCAGTTTCACAGGGGAGACTCATATAGGTAGCGAGAGTACGTTGGCTTTTCCGTTGCAAGACCCTCAATACTTCTAAAATAAACGCTGTTTTACCAATACCAACGGAACCGTAGACTAAGATCCGCTTCCGTTTGCCACCCCACAACAAATTAAATATCTGCTTTAACTCCTGGGTGCGACCTGTGAAAATTTTATCTAGGTTTGGCTCCAAGCTGAAAGCACTTTCAGAAAAAGGATTTTCTTCAAGATTCCAACTAGAGAAAATATCAGATGTTTCATCCCAAAGTTTATCTGATGTAATTCTATTGGCTTC
Source organism: Moorena sp. SIO1F2 (assembly GCF_010672755.1). NCBI lineage: Bacteria > Bacillati > Cyanobacteriota > Cyanophyceae > Coleofasciculales > Coleofasciculaceae > Moorena > Moorena sp. SIO1F2. Next base: position 269 of record NZ_JAAHFV010000029.1, on the reverse strand, counting down.
TTCTGTTAACTCTTCATTTGTCAGGAGTTGTTCAGCCAAACGAGCATACTCCCCTCCTAATCGCCCTAATACTTGAGCCTTTAGGTGTGCAAAGGTACTAATTTTTTCTTCTAACCAATCATTACTTGGAGTTGCCGGTGTAAATAAACGCGCTTCAAAGTCCTGTACTGATAACCCTAATTGCTTTGCGACAAACTCAGATACCTTATCAATAACTGAAAGGGTTTTACTAATGGGTACACGATCTACTAATAACTCCCTTACCCCTA
>NZ_JAAHFV010000289.1:0-8312 GCF_010672755.1 Moorena sp. SIO1F2 | reverse complement strand
TACCCAAACTCAGTCGCACGGAGATAGAAGCAATGTTTAGCTTAAGTGATTTACGGCAAACTAAAGTTTATCAGGAGGCTTTAGCCGAAGGTAGGCTTGAAGGCATACAAGAAGGCAGACTTGAAGGTATACAAGCAGGGAGACTTGAAGGTGAAATTCAAGGCAAATTAAAGTCCATACCTCGGTTGTTAGCGTTGGGGTTAACCGTAGAACAAGTTGCCCAAGCTTTAGAATTAGAGGTTGAACTTGTGAAACAGGTGCTCGAGCAGTCAACGGATCCCTAAAACAACAAGCATCCCATAGAAAAATCGCATTCCCTAGGCTAGGTGGGCAAATAATGAGAGTTTTGCAATTTCCTCAGCAGTCATGTCCATTTGCCCACCCTACAAGATCCCTATCCTAAATTCCCGATTACCAATTCTTAATTCTCAATTCTCAATTCTCAATTCTTAATTCTCCATTCTTAATTCTCCATTCCCGATTCCCGATTCCCGATTCCCGATTCCCGATTCCCGATTACCTATTACTTAGAAAAAGGCGAAAGGGCAAAGAAGATTCCACGCCTAGGAACAAACTACCCGGAAACCGAGGTCGAATTTCCTGCTGCTGTCACCAGGATTTTTGCCGTAGCGATTTGCACAGCTACAGTCCTTAGGATTGCGGTACCAAGATCCGCCACGCAGCAATCGATAAGACTTATAATTATCAATCCAGGGAATGCCGTCTACAGGGGCACCATCATAGTTGTCATGCCAAGTATCTTCACACCATTCCCATACATTACCGATCATATCATACAATTCCCAGTTATTCGGGGTTTTTTCTTTTACTGCTGGATGAGTTTTGGAATCAGAATTACCACTGTACCAAGCATACTCTCCCAGTTTTGACTCGTCGTCGCCATAGTAATATCTAGTTGTCGTACCTGCTCGACAGGCATATTCCCATTCCGCCTCACTGGGCAAACGGAATTTTCGACCCTGGAGTTGACCCTTAAATTTTTTATTGAGTCGCGCACAAAATTCTTGACAATCATTCCATGATACCTTTTCAACGGGTAGGTTATCGCCTTTAAAGTAAGATGGCTTGGGTTGAAGCGTAGCTTTGACTTTGTTGTAATCAGCAACGGCCTGCCACTGCTGCTGAGTTACTGGAAATTGTCCCATCCAGAACCCTGATACATTTACCAAATGCTGGGGGCCTTCGTGATCACTGTGCCCAAATTCACTAATAGGGGAACCCATCAAGAACATACCTCCTGGGATGTATGCCATTTCCAAAATGACTCCTTCAGCTAACTTAAAGGATTCTATTTTTATGTCATATAATTTTGGCTCATATAAAAGCTTTATGATGTAGGCTTTGAGGCTATCGTCTAACCCTTGCACTTTATTGTCTACATAGTTTTTCACTGCCAGTTGCGTGGGGACTACTACCAGGGAGGATTCTGTAGATTTGCTGATGGTGTGACTAAATTCCGCTACTTGTACGCCCTGCCCCAGTTTCAGACTGCCCTTGAGTTGTGTAGCACCCTCTACCGTCAGCGTCTCACTGACTTGGAGCTTTTTAGTTTCAAACGACTCAAGGGCCCTAGCTTCTACCCCTTTCACTTTATGGTCTACATAGGTTTTCACTGCCAGTTGCGTGGGGACAGCTTGATTCGATTCCCCTGCCAAGGTACCATCGCTGGAAAATTCATTGACCGCTTCTCCTAATTCTAGTTTCAGGTTTCCCTTGACTTCCAGTTTAGCGGTGGGAGTTTCTGTCCCAATTCCTACGTTGCCCTTAACGTTCAGGGCTTCTGCAATGGTTAGAGGTCCGTGGAAGCTTGTTGCTTTTGTGGTTATGTCTTGAAGAGTATTCCCCAAACGGTCAATTTCACCCATGGCGGCATTCCAATCTGCCGAAAGTATCAAATCTCCAGCTTTTTTATGTTTTGGTTCAAAGCCGTTGGTCATTGCTGCTCCCTAAACTGTATAGTTTTCACTAAAACAAAATTTCCCACACAAGAGTTAACTTAAATTTATCGCTCTTGGTAATTACAGGAAAAATCACTCGATTATACATGATTCCCTTGCCTTTTTCTAGGCTATTGAACAAACCCGCCTCAGTCAACTCAACTGGCTGTTTATCAGGTTCCCCAAAATCTAGGTCTACAGACAACATAATTTTACACTTTTTACTGTCACCGTCTCCAGTCTCGATTAAATCTTTGGACTCAAACGGTTTAAGTTCTTTCCGAAACACCTCCTGTCCCAATTGAGTATCCGTAGCTGGAGCAACTTTGGTGCTGCCGCCAGTCCCTAATGCGATGTAGCGGATCGGATCAATGGTTTGATTAGTAAATAACTTAGCAACTAATTCCCGCCCTGTGTAAACAATCGAGTTATCAGCTTTAACTTCCTGCAACAGCTGATCTTGAGGATTATATTTTTGGATAGTCAACCTACCTTTCATGTCGAGGCTTTCGGCAATTTTCATAGAATAATGAAGAATAATGAAGAATGTAGAATTAAGAATGTAGAATTAAGAATGTAGAATTAAGAATGTAGAATTGAGAATTGAGAATGAAGAATTAAGAATTAAGAATGTAGAATTAAGAATTGAGAATGAAGAATGTAGAATTAAGAATTGAGAATGAAGAATTGGGAATCGGGAATCGGGAATTTAGAGGGAATCGGGAATCGGGAATCGGGAATCGGGAATCGGGAATCGGGAATTTAGAGGAAATCGGGAAGTTAGAGGGAATCGGGAAGTTAGAGGGAATCGGGAAGTTAGAAGTTAGAAGTTAGAAGTTAGAAGTTAGAAGTTAGAAGTTAGAATCTAGATTAACCATTCTTAATTCTTCATTCTACATTCTTAATTCTTCATTCTACATTCTTAATTCTTCATTCTACATTCCCTACTCCCTACTCCCTACTCCCTACTCCCTTTCTTCAACCAAAACCATTCCCGCTATCAAAGCCCGTATAGTCAAATACTCCACAAGTAAGCAGGTTATCAGACATTTCGTGGACTACTCCCTCTGGATAGGGAACCTGAAGACTACTAATAGTCAAGGTATCTTCGGCAAGATGTTCTTCCAGAAAAGGAGAACGCTCGACTCCCAACCGTGCTACCATCTCGTGAGTTTCCTGAAAGCGCTTTTCATAGGTAATCATCCCCAGAACACCAGCGGCTTTAACCTTGTCAATAATTCCAGCAATTTGATGGCGAGGATGGTCCCCTGCTTGCTGAAACTTATCAGTAAAGCCGGGAATATCCCAAGGAATTTTTACCTCAAACACCCCTGGGGTGAGTTTGTAGAGTCTCATTTCCAGAGAGACGGCGGGTTGACTCAAGGCAAAGGTGGTTTCACCAAAGCGCTGTTGGTCAAATCGTGCCAGGGGAACCCCCTCAGCTAACTGGGCTTCCAGCCGCCAGCGAGAGGTTTGGGTTGGTAGTTGGGGCGTTCCTTCTGTTGCATAAGGTTTACCGTTGACTTCAACAGTATTCTCTCGAAAGGACAATACATCGGATGCCCTCGCTTCTCCTTGGTAAGTAACCGATTCTTCAGTATCGCACCTAACAACTCGCAAATTGTATAATACCACAGGCAGACTTGGCTGAACTGCCAGGAAAATTTCGATTTTCTCAGGCTGCGGGTTGGGGTTATCTACCTCAAATTCTGCCCCAAGTCTCAGCACGTAGGAATGTTCTGGCTGATTATGAGGATGCAACTGAGTCAGCCGAGGCATGAACTCTTTAATTTCAATGGTTTCCTTAGCAGCTTGAGCTGCGGGAGAATCTCCTAAAATTCCCAAGTTGGCTGCCACCAAATCAATAATCCCTTGCTTGGTAGCTGCTCCTTGACGGAGGATTTGAATCAAGCCTTTGAGTCGCTCTCGGTAAGGAGCATAACTCTTGGCAATCTCATTGGGATAGGCTGCTTCTAGCAATTGCCGATTCTGGATAATCAGATCATTTCCCTGGGGAGGGGTTTCTGGTCGGGGTTGGTCGGTGTCTTGGTAAGTTTTTTGGTATAGTGAAGGGTCTTGAAGACACCGATTCAGTCCCTTAATTAACCCCTGGTCTACCTCCGCCAGAGTAGGAATAGGGCTAGGGCTGATATAGTCTGGATAGGCAGCGTCTAACAACAAGCGATTGAGACGTTGTCGGTCTTCCCCGATTGGTTGTTGTGCCAGCAGTTGCTGAGCGGCTTTGCTAAGAGTCAGGGTTTGGAAGTATGGCTTATTTTTCCCATAGAGGGAGGGATTAACCAGCTGTTGGTTGAGTGTTTGCACCAGTCCCTGCTCTAGGGGTTCAGGAAGCGGGGGGAAACCGTCATAGTGATTGAGCAGTTCTAGGGTTTCTGGGGGCAAGTGAATTTTGAGATAATGACTGAGTTGATCGGTAGCAACGGTAGCAACCAACAGCTTAATGGCCAGACCGGGCAGATCCCTGAAAGACTCTAGGTTAAATTGAGCCTGGGAAACCTGATAGCGCTCCAGAAGGCTCTTGGTATCGTGATCAAGTTGCGATCGCAAATACTGAGACAGTTCATCCCTGCCTTCATGAAGTTTCTTGGCCAAGTTACTGACATTTTTAAGACTCCCTGGACTAAACTGGTGACTAACCTGTACCAGTTGAGAGGTGCCCCCTAAAGCTTCTAGGTAGAGAGCAAAAAGTTGATCTAAATCTCCCTTTTTGTTAGCAATAAAGCCTTGAGACCCTTCATTGTCAGCGGTATCCACATGATGGGAACGCATCACAGCGAGCAAGTCGGTTTCCCCTTGCTCTAGCAAGACGCCAAAGACATCAATAAATTGGTAGAGCAAACTCTCAACATTGGCTCCGTCATAGAAGTGAGGAAACCGATTGGTGATGCTGGTGGTTTTGCCGCGTTTTTCCATTACCTATTACCCATTACCTACTCAAAGTCCCCCTTTCTAAGAGGATATCTGAAAAGTTTTTTGATACTGAATTTTGCCCCCCTAGCCCCCCAATTCTGGGGGGAAGAAGCATCCAATTAGCTGGGAAAAATCCCCCTTGCTAAGGGGGACCAACGGGGGATCTCCGAGGCAAGAAGACACGCCCTAGCCCCCCAATTCTGGGGGGAAGAAGCATCCAATTAGCTGGGAAAAGTCCCCCTTGCTAAGGGGGACCAACGGGGGATCCCCACCTCATGGGATAGAGAATTGCTACATTACTTATCTTCAATCACAATTTCCAAAGTAGACGGCACTTGTAACTGAATCTCAGCCCGTTCTACAATCGCAATGGGAATATTGTCCTGATAGGAGCTACCCTTGGCTCTGAGTTCAAGCTGATCAATCGTGTAGCTAGAATCTCCGAGAAAGCTTCGGAGTGCTTCCATTAACTTCTCCTGATTTTCCTTTGAAACTTGGCCATTGCTGATGAAAATCTTAAGGATTTCCTTGGCCAGATTGCCTGCATTAGTCCTGATATCTACCAGCAGCAGAGTTTTCAATTGGTTATAATCCAGATTTTCTCCCACTGCTAGTTTGGGTAACTGCTCCAGAGAGGGAATCACAATACTTGTAACTGCAGCTTTCATGGCACTCTTAAGTTGTGCTGGGTCAACAGTTTCGGGAACTGCAACCGCCGGAGTTAGCCTTAAATTCAAAGTAGCGATCGCAACCTCAACAACCTAGATATCGCTGGTAATGATAAACTTATCAGCATCACCTAACTGAGTTTTTTCAAATTTGTTTACCTGAATTTGCTTCTGGTCTCGGTCAATTATATCCTCAGCATCTTCCCCATTAATAAACCGAAAATCCTCCAGTTTCCAATTAATATCTAGCACTGATTCTACGGTTTTTGCTTGCTTAACCAGCTGCTCAAGTTGAATATTTTCTTCTGGTTGGAGTTGCTCAAAATAAGCACTAACCTGCTCCTCAACCTGTTGGTAAATGTGCTGCTTCTCTTGTTGGGTAACTGTAACCGGTAGGATTAACTTCAATGCTCCAGTAATGGTGAGTAATCTCTCATAGAGAAATACCGAACTGAGCTGAGCCTGCTCCACAAACGTGACCTTAACGGTTTCGCCATCAAAGGGAATCCCTGGTTGCCAGAAGGAGGGAATTAACTTGATTGCTTCGATGGTGGTGATTGTTTCAATTCTTGCCTTAATCTCACTTTTAACCACTTCCTGGGATGGTTTGAAGTCAGCAAAATATTGTTTTAGCGCTGTTTCAATTGCCTGTTGTTTCTGGTCATCTAGTGCTTGAGCCTTAATTTGTAAGGCTACAAGCAGGGGTTTGATTTCTGAGGCAACGCGAACCGAGTGGGGGGTGAACTTTTCTAAGATATCTACTTCTAGCCGTTTCACTGGCGTTTCGGAGGATTTATAGTGCTGGGTAGACAGTTCAGTGCCTTCTGAATTACGAATACTGGTCGTGAGGGTAAAATCAACTAAATCATTGACACCGTTGCAGCCTAGTATCTTCCTCGTGAGTTGAGAGATCAGCAGGGGTTGACCCATTTTCTGGTCTTTGAGATGGGAGATAATTGTCTGCTGGACCTGTTCTTCCAACTGTAGCCGTTCCTCTGGAGACAGTTTCAGTTCTGGTTGGAGTTCAAGTTGGAATACCCCATCAACGTTCACTGCTGTCGCCGGTTTAAGTAATGGGTAGATTCCCGCTGCCTTAACTCGGTCAATTTCCTGTTTGAGCTGACTAACTTTCTCAAGATCTGTAAAATCAATGCCATCAACGAATATTTCAATAATGCCAAAGTCTTGCCGTGAAATAGGCCGCTCATTGCTAACCGTAAGAGTTACCCTATCAACCACTAACTCTTTCCAAGTTGCATTAGCCTGAGCTTCCCCAGCTGCTCCAGGAATACCAGCCTCTACCTCCACCTCCACTGCTGGATTTTGACCTGCTGAGAGGATTACCTCTTGAGTGGTGTGATAGTCTTTAGTTTTTGTGTCTGAGACTTGGAGTGTTATAGTTGTCCCTTTGGGAACCTTAAGCTCTTCAGTAAGGGACTCACGATGAGTAACCATTACCTTGCCCCTAGGGAAGTGGAAGTTTTCTCTAACTTGCACTTCCCTCACCCCAGGTAAACTCAACAGAGCATTCCGGATGGAAGTAGTATTACCGCCACTGGTCGCCAACAAGGTTTGCTTGGCTCGTTGGCGCAGTTGTTCGTCACTCTCCTGTAGTTTACCGGTAAATCCCAGGGTTTCTTGATTATTAACTGACTTCACCCCCACTACCGGCTGAGGCATCACCACAATGGTTTCAGCTTCAGTTTCCTCTGTTTTACCCCGTCGTAGAGCCTGGACTCTCACCTGGGCAGTGGTTTGGTCTTTGGAAATCTTGCCTTCTTCAATGGTCTTGTAGGCTTTTTTGGGAGACTCCTGGGTATCTTCCGTAGTTACTAGTGTACCTTTGGGAATAAAAATATCTTCATCAATGCCCAGATCTCGCGTAAAGGTAACTTTTCCGGTAGCATAGTCCGGTTCTCCCCGCTTAATGCCTAAAATGGCAACGACTTTGTCAAGGTCAATGCCTTCGGCGGTATCCACAAAACCAGAGAGATATACCCGTTGCATCTGCTCGTAGAGGACGGCGAGTTCCCAAGCAAAGGACTCGTATAGAGTGCGCACCACACTGCCTTCTTGAAAATCAGTTAGTGTGGGAGGAGTGCGACTCTGCATGGCCTCGAACAGTTGAGCAAAGCCTTTTTTCTCAAAAACCATCAAATTACCCTCCAGGTAGGGAAAAGCTCAGGGTCAAGGGTGTTTCCTGGCCTACAGCTTTAAGGACTAAAGTTGCTACGAGTGTATAACGTTGCTGACGAGAGGGAGGCTCAAAATCTATGGCCTTGATTTCTTCTATCCGAGGTTCTTGAGCTAGACACTCACGGATATAGAGATTAGCAAGGGAGCGAAGACGATTATTATTTTGTTCACCCACTAACAGGTGGAGCCGTGACCCATAATTGGGATGTCCCAAAGCGGCAAGCTCCCCTTTACGGGTGTAAAGGCGATTGAGAATTGCCTGAGCCAAATTATCTAAACCTGTCGCTGTGGCCAAGTCACGATTGACACTTTGAAGGTCTACGAATTGTCGCTCAGAAATGAATTGTCCGCTGTGGCGGCGAGTGAATAATAAATCTTTTTCCATTTGGTGATGGGGAATGGGGAATGGGGAATGGGGAATGGGGAATCGGTAATCGGGAATCGGGAATCGGGAATCGGGAATCGGGAATCGGGAATCGGGAATCGGGAATCGGGAATCGGGAATCGGGAATCGGGAATCGGGAATCGGGAATCGGGAATCGGGAATCGGGAATCGGGA
>NZ_JAAHFV010000288.1:0-8335 GCF_010672755.1 Moorena sp. SIO1F2 | reverse complement strand
TCTACGGAGCAGACTCTACAAATAGTGACTCTGGCAAAGGACTGCTAGGCTACTGGCCTCTCAAGGATAACCTTAAAGATGAAGCAGGCAATCATCATGGTACATTTCAGTCAGAAGGAACTATACCTACATGGGTAGAAGCAGTTAATTTGCCTGTGAATAATGATCAAGCGTTAAGCCTTAATAGCACAACTGGGGAAAATACAAAGCTGGAGGAAGAGCAGACAAAGCTGAAACAAGCGCAGGATAGGCTGAACGCAGCGCAGGATGATGAAGAAAAAAAAGAGGCTGAAAAAGCTGTAAATGAAGCTCAAGAAGCTGTAGAGAAAGCTCAAGAAGCTGTAGAGAAAGCTCAAAACAAGCAAGAATATGTGAAATTGCCCAAAGCATCGGTATTAAAACTTACTGATAGTGACTTTACTGTAGAAGCGTGGGTGAATGCAGATGAGCTTCCTGAGCGAGATGTATCTATTCTTGGCACTGATAGTAGAGAAACCAATGAAGGTCTCCACTTGATTATCAGAAACAAGAAAGCTTATATGGGCTTTTTTAATAATGACCTTGAGGGGAAGACAGAACTTAAACCAGGAGAATGGATTTATATTGTATGGCGCTATCGTAAGTACAAAGCAGAACAAGCCATATTTATCAATGGAGTCAAAGATAACTTCTCAGAGGGTCATCCTGCTTTTAAGGGAGATGAGCCTGTCCTCATAGGGCGTTGGTCAACAGGTAAGTCGGATGGAAACAGTACTTATTTCCAAGGTCAAATTGCCGAAGTTAAGATTTGGAACAAAGCTCTCGAAGATGAGCAAATTTCTTTAAATTATTCAAAATATCAACCAGGTGACAATAACGGCAAAGGTGAGCCAATTTTACTGACAAGTGGTGTATCTAAGTCTCATAGCTCTGTTAGTTCCGTCAAGAATCAGCCGGGGTGGTTTATCTTTGATAACGGAGACGAAGCTTTTCTGGCTACTACTCCTAAAGAGGCAGCTATTCCGCTAATTAGTGATAGCTTATTAGAGGTTCAAGGTGAGAACGATACCATAAACCTTTCATATAACAAGACGGTTACACTACCGAAAGCTCAAAAGTTTTCCTTCATACGACTAACTACCAGTACAATTCGTTCGTTAAGTACAAAACTCCTGATTGGGGGAATTGATAAGTTATTGAGTTTAGAATCCCAAAGTCTCCCCGAACTAGATTTTACTCGATTCCAATCTGAAGATTCAGTTATTACTCCTCAAACCTCTCAATTAGATTTTGACGGTCCTTATGGAATGTATTTCCGAGAAATATTTTTCCATATTCCCTTTTTAGTCGCTAATACTCTGAATGCCAATCAACGCTTTGAAGAAGCCCAGAAATGGTATCACTACATTTTCAATCCTACTGCTCAAGCTGAGAATAACCAGTTACACCCCTCCGATCGCTTTTGGCAATATCTGCCCTTCCGAGGCAATAGCACCCAGAAACTAGAGCAGCTTTTGAGGGATAACCAAGCGATCGCAGCTTATAATAACAAGCCTTTCGACCCCCATGCGATCGCTCAACTGCGAATCGGTGCTTATGAAAAAGCGATCGTTATGAAATACATTGACAACATTTTGGACTGGGGCGATCAACTATTCACTCAAGATAACAGGGAGTCTATTGCTCAAGCCTCCATCCTCTACCTTCTCGCTTACGATTTACTAGGGGAAAAACCCGAAAGCTTAGGTAAGCGTCCAACACCACCACCGACAACGGTAGAACAAATTAAAAAACAATATCAAGCCAGTAATATTCCTCAATTTTTAATTGAGCTTGAGAATAGCACCCATAACCCTCAAACAGTTACCCCTCCCCTGAGTGACATTAACACTTACTTCTGTGTCAGCGAGAACAAAGAATTTTTGAAATATTGGGAAAGAGTCGAAGATAGGCTTTATAAAATTCGTCACAGTCTCAGTATTGAGGGTGTGTTTAGGCAACTTGCCTTATTCCAACCTCCCATAGACCCCAATCAACTGGTTCGTGCCTTTGCAGCCGGGGGAACTTCTGCCACTGTCTTATCCCAATTAAGTCCTACGGTTCCCCACTATCGCTTTGATTATATGCTGGAGCGAGCCAGAAACATGATCTCCACAGTTATTCAACTGGGTTCATCTTTATTAAGTGCCCTGGAGAAAAAAGATGCTGAAGAACTGTCCTTACTCAGAAGCACCCACGAGCAAGTTATTCTGCAACTGATCACAGATACCAAAGAAAAGCAAATCGAAGAGGCAAAGGAAACCTTGAACTCTCTGGAAAAGAGCAAAGGAAATGCAGATGAACGAAAAACACACTATCAAAAACTTTACGATGAAAACCTGAATGCACCAGAAATAACAGATCTGTCACTGAGGGCTTTAGCCTTATTACCCCAGTATACTGCCATTTCCATGCACGGACTGAGTGTACCAGGTCATCTCATCCCCAAAATCTTTGGATTCTCTAATGGGGGTATGGAACCAGGCGATGCAGCCCAAGCTATAGCTCGAGCTGCCGACGGAACTGCTGGCATGCTCAACCAGTCGGCTGGGCTTATCAGCACCGGTGCTCAATACATTCGCAGACGGGAAGAATGGGATCTACAAAAGAATTTGGCTGAAATTGACGTTCAGCAAATCGAATATCAGATAGAAGCCCAAAAGATTCGACAAGCCATTGCCGAACAAGAACTAAAAATTCACAATAAAAGCATCGAACAAGCCAAAGAGATAGAAGACTTCCTCAAAGATAAATTTACCAACAAAGAACTATATCAATGGATGGTTGGTCGCCTGTCTTCTATTTACTTCCCCACCTACAAGATTGCTTTGGACATGGCCATAGCAGCCCAAAGGGCTTACCAATACGAACTCAATCAACATGACACCTTTATCGAAGGTCCCTATTGGGATAGCTTACATAAAGGATTGCTTGCTGGAGAAAGTTTAATGTTGGGCTTAAACCAACTGGAAAAAGCCTACATTGAGGGTAATGTCCGCCGTTTAGAAATTGAGAAAACCATCTCGCTGCTACAACTCAATCCCAAAGCTTTCCAACAATTGAAAGATACTGGAAAATGCGAATTTAAATTTAGTGAAAAACTTTTTGACTTCGACTTCCCTGGTCACTATTGCCGTCAAATCAAAACCATTGCCATTTCCATCCCCGCAGTTGTGGGGCCTTATCAAAATATCAATGCAACCTTAACCCAAACCTCTAACAAGACACTGCTAAAACCCGATGTTCAGGTCGTCCAATTTTTACTTGGTGAAACGGATGAAATACCCGATACATCTATTCTCAGAAGTAATTGGCGACGCAATCAAAAAATAGCAATTTCCCGAGGTGCTAACGATAATGGACTATTTGAACTGAATTTCCGGGATGAACGCTACCTACCCTTTGAAGGCACAGGTGCAGTGTCTACCTGGGAACTGAGTTTACCTAAACAAACTAATCGCATTGACTTTGACACCATTTCCGATGTGATTATTACCTTGAGTTACACCGCTTTAGATGGAGGGGATAAATTCAGGAAAGATGTCACCAATTTAGAGCCATTACAACGCTATTCTGAGGCTTATTATTTTAACGTCAAACAAGCATTTCCAGGAGAATGGCATACTTTTATGAATTTAAACACAGACAGGAATTCGCAAAAGTTGACATTTCCCATCTCTTCTGAGATTATTCCACCTCACATCGAAGATGCTAAACTTAAGCAGATATGGTTTAAGCTTGATGCTCCTGATGTATCATCTAATCAATCCTTTGTCAATTTAAAAATAGCCAATGAAGAAGCTATACAAATTGTATTTGAGGTCAACAATATCGCTATTGTACCAAATTTAGATAATGAACATTTTGCTGATAATTTGGTTATTAATTTCGACCTGAATAACGTTCCAGGAAATTTGAAAAAGGATGGATTATTAAATCCTGAAATTGTCAAGACTATAGAATTAATCTTGATTTACGAAGGCAAGATAGACTATAGCGGTTTCTAGCCTAATCAGGTACACAGGATTTTTCCCTGTTCCCCTCCTGGGAGCAGGGATAGGTTTTTTACATTTGGGTCGGAACCCACCCCTAACCCCTCCCAGGAGGGGAAGAGCGGGAGTCGGGAGTCGGGACCCACCCCACACCCCACACCTGACGTCTTTGTAAAAAACCTACCCTTATGAGGTTTCCCCCACTCGCGCTTTGCATCAAGACAAGGTCAAAAACTGTAATCCTTGTTTACAATTCATTTAGAAGCGCTATAATTCAAAAGAACTTTTACCTGGTAATTGCAAATTGCTATAGCAATCCGTGTAGGAATTGTGATAATTTTTGTTCCCTACTCCCTACTCCCTACTCCCTGTTCCCTACTCCCTACTCCCTTTGCTATATGCAAATCCAAGACTACTTCAACTTCCTAGCCTCTGATGATATCCGCATCAAAGGTAGCCGCATTGGCATCGAAAGTGTCCTCTACGAATACATCTATCGTGCCAAAACCCCCGAAGAAATTGCCGAACAATTTGAGACCATTACCCTAGAAGAAGTCTACGCCACCATCCTCTACTATCTACACAACAAAGAAGAGGTCAGGGCTTACTTGGCTGACTGGCTAGAGTTTTGCCGTCAACAACGAGAAGAGCAAAAACGTAATCCTTCCCCTGCACGGCAGAGGTTTCGGCAATTAAAAGCAGAAGCAGATGCTCAGCAAAAGTCTACTCAATCAGTGAAGGCTTTAAGCTAAAACGCATTTGAAATAGGTTTTAGGTAAGCATTCAGCTATCAGCTATCAGCTATCAGCTATCAGCTATCAGTTTTTGAATAAAACAGAAGCATTGGTTTAATCTGAGTTACGTCAGCTGCCAGCTGACAGCTGACGGCTGACGGCTGAATGCTTACCCCGACTCCCGACTCCCGTTCCCCTCCTGGGAGGGGTTAGGGGTGGGTTCCGACTCCCCACACCCCACACCCCACACCCCACACCACACACCCCGACTCCCCAAAACCATTAAGAACTGCCATAAAATGGCATAATTGCCTGATGCCTCAATCAATAATAGGGTAATCAAAGATAATGTGAAGGTAATCCACATCTGTTACCTTCAGGCCATGACCGAAGGACCAAACCGCGATCAGACTAGTCGTCTGGTATTATTCATTACCCTCTGGCTCAGCTTGTTTGTTTTATCAGTCAAGGTGTCAGCAGCTTGGGCTACCCAATCGCTCAGTCTGATGGGGGAATCCCTGTTCACCCTATTAATTTGCTTTAATACCCTTATCAATTTGCTGATGATCACTACCTATGACAATTCGCCAGATCTGTCAGTCTATGGTCATGGTAAACGGGAAACGGTGATTACGTTTGTGCTAATTGCCTTTTTCGGCTTTGCTGGGGGAAATTTGTGCTTACTCTCCTCTCAGCAGTTACTAACTCTGATTCAGGGAGGAACCTTAACTATTCCTGTCCGGCTCAGTTTACCCTTAATACAATTGTTGGGAGCAGTATTAGCCATGAGCCTTGGTTGGTCTTGCCTGATGATTTACCAAGCTAAAGTGGTCAGGAGTCCTACCCTACGGTTTCAGGCGGCTCAAATGCTCCAGGATGTGGGCTTAACTATACTAGTACTCGGTGGGCTTTGGGGGGTTTCCCGAGGTTTCCTATGGCTGGATCCACTGTTGAGTAGTGTGCTGGTGCTTTTTGCCGGGGCAAATTGTTGGAAAGTTATCAACTGGCAATTGCCCCTGCTAGTCAAACAAACTCCCATTGATCCAGAAGCGATCGCTAACATAGCCCATCAAGTTGGAGGTGTCACTCGCTGTGATCAAATTCAGTGCCGGGGTGTTGTAGGACGCTTCATGTATGTTGAAATGCATTTGGTAGTGCATCCAGAGTTCTCAGGAGTCATTTCCCTGATTGCTGAACGGATTCAGGGGGGAATTCAAGAACGCTACGGACCAGTACAAGCTATTTTCCACATCGATGATGACTTAACAGCATCCTTACGATGGAATGGCTCGAACCGTAACCAACAAATCAACGGTAAAGATGAACCAGATGGGGAGTAGGGAGTAGGGAGTCGGGAGTCGGGAGTCGGGTAGTGGTTTAGCCCAGGTCTGGTCAAGGTTTCGGGAGCTAAAATCACGAATTGTTTACCACTACCGACTTTTTGCCTCTTGCCTCTTGCCTCTGTTCCCCTCCTGGGAGGGGTTAGGGGTGGGTTCCTCTGTTCCCGATTCCCCATTCCCGATTCCCCATTCCCGATTCCCCATTCCCGATTCCCGTTCCCCTCCTGGGAGGGGTTAGGGGTGGGTTCCGATTCCCTATTCCCGATTCCCTATTCCCTAAAATAAACTAATCTACTATAATAGTTTATTGCCCAAAAATTAATACTTAAGCAGACAGCTGCTAAAGTAAACAGAATGTAGGTGGGAGCCATCACTACTCCAATCATCAACCAACTATACACATGGAATAGCATTACCAAAGCTGGGATGCACGCAACTAAAGCAGCTTTCCGCACCTGAACTTGGGGATAACCAATCACAGTAAAGATGATAGTTTGTAAGGTCAGGAGCAAGTTAGCAGGAACTAAAATGGCACAGATTGCTACACAATGGTTACGGGAGAAATCACATAGGATATTAAAATCAAACATTTTAAAATTGCTAACATTATCCTTTTCAGTTTATAGTTAAAGGTTGCTGGGAATTGCTCAATATAGTATTTACAAATCTCCCCCCTCTCCCCACACTCTTCCCCCTACTCCCTACTCCCTACTCCCTACTCCCTAAAAAACTAATCAAGGGGATAGGCCATCCGATAAGGATCAACAATCTGGTCAAACTCAATAGCAGAAACATAGCCTAATTCTAGGCAAGCTGCTTTTAGGGTAAGGTTCTTCTCAGAAGCATGGTGCGCCACTTCTGCAGCTTTGTCGTAACCGATGATTGGACTCAAAGCAGTGACTAGCATCAGGGACTGTTCCAGGAAATACTGGATTTTCTCTCGATTCGGTTCTAGTCCCTTCAGCAGGAAGTCAGTGAAATTGTTGCAGCTGTCAGCAAGTAGATGGACAGATTGGAGCAAGTTGAACACAATCATGGGCTTAAAGGTATTCAACTCAAAGTGCCCCTGAGCACCAGAAAATGCGATCGCACTATCGTAGCCCATCACCTGAGTAGCTGCCATAGTCATCGCTTCGCACTGGGTCGGATTAACTTTTCCTGGCATAATCGAAGACCCTGGCTCATTGGATGGCAGCTTCAGTTCCCCAAATCCGCAGCGTGGTCCACACCCTAGGAAACGGATATCATTAGCAATCTTCAATAACGAGCACGCTAGGGTTTTCAGGGCACCGCTAGCCATAACCATGTCATCATGAGCTGCTAGAGCCGCAAACTTGTTAGGAGCAGACACAAAGGGCAAGCCAGTCAACTTAGCAATATGCTCAGCCGCCTTTTCAGCAAACCCCTTGCCAGCATTTAACCCAGTCCCGACCGCCGTTCCACCAATCGCCAACTCGTATAAGCCAGGAAGCACAGAGTCTATCCGTGCTAAATTAGCATCTAGCTGGGCAACGTAACCGGAAAACTCTTGACCCAAGGTTAACGGTACAGCATCTTGAAGGTGAGTGCGCCCAATTTTAGCGATATTATCCCATGCTTTCGCCTTCTCCTCTAGAGCATCCCGCATTTTCGTCACCTTGGGCATCAGTCGCTCATGAAAGGCTACCGCTGACGCGATGTGCATGGCTGTGGGAAAGGTATCATTAGAAGATTGGGACATATTGACGTGGTCATTGGGATGAATTGGGTTTTTGCTACCCATCACCCCCCCAGCTAGTTCAATCCCACGATTAGCAATCACCTCGTTCACGTTCATGTTGCACTGGGTACCACTACCAGTCATCCAAACACGGAGAGGGAAGTTACCGTCTAGCTGGCCTTCGATCACCTCAGTTGCTGCTTCAATGATTAACTTAGCTTTATCCTCTGGTAGTTTACCCAGTTCAGAGTTAGTCAGAGCAGCCGCTTTTTTCAGAATAGCCATCGCTGTTATGACTTCCGGGGGGATAAAGTCTTGTCCAATCGAGAAATATTTTAGCGATCGCTGAGTTTGAGCGCCCCAATACCGATCAGCAGGAACTTCGATTTCCCCCATACTATCGGTTTCTATTCGCATCTTAGTCATCAGTGATATCAACTCCCCTTGGTTCCTTCGTTTATGGTATAGCACAGGGAGTAGGGAGTAGGGAGTAGGGAGTAGGGAGTATTCTACAGAGAACAATTTATTTAGACGAATGTGGCGGCCCTGTCT
>NZ_JAAHFV010000287.1:0-8359 GCF_010672755.1 Moorena sp. SIO1F2 | reverse complement strand
CTGAGTGCTGTTCCCGTAGCGTGGGCGTAGCCCATGTGCTGAATCCTGAGTCCTAATTGCTAATTGCTGTTCCCGTAGCGTGGGCGTAGCCCATGTGCTGAGTCCTGATCCAGAGTTGTCTTGATACATAGCACCCTCTTCCTCCTCTTTGCCCTCTTTCCCTAACCAGGCGATCGCTGCCAGTGTAGAAATGCCAAACAGGGGAATATCTAACTGTTGTGCTATGGTACGAGCAGTAACTATACCGATACGGGTACTCGTAAAGCTACCAGGTCCGATAGCTACCGCAATGAATTCTAAGTTTTGCCAAGTTTGGGAATTCAGAAATTCAGTCAAGTGCTGATGCAATTGACCAGACAACTCTCGCCCTAAGTCCCAAGTTTGGCAGCGGGTATCCCTGGCAAAGTTACTGGTCACTAGCCCTAATTGAGGACTAGTGGTGTGAAGGGCAAGAGCATATTTGTTTGCTTCGAGAATCGGCATTTGTTGGTATGATTTTCGATTGGAGAAGTCTTGATTAAGTACCCTCACTCGCCAAAAGGTAATCACTATCCATGGATCCTACCCTGACTCAAATTGGGACTCAGATGTCCAAACTGACTGGTGTCCGAGCGATTATGAAAGATATTATCGAAACGCTACGAGCTGGTCAGGGACAAGATTGGATTAATCTCAGTGCAGGAAACCCAGTGATTTTGCCACAAGTCGAGCAACTTTGGCGCGATTGCACGGCACAACTGTTGGCTAGCTCAGAGTATGGTGAGGTGATTTGCCGCTACGGGTCATCTCAAGGATATCAGCCTCTGATCGATGCGATCGCAAAGGATTTCAATCAACGCTACGGTCTTTCCCTAAGCGATCGCCATATCCTGATTACTCCCGGTTCTCAATCGATTTACTTCTACGCCGCTAACGTTTTTGGTGGCTACACCAGCAGCGGCCAGCTCAAACAAGTGGTCTTGCCCCTTTCTCCAGAATACACTGGCTATGGAGGAGTAAGCTTGACTCCAGAAGCAGTATATGCCTACAAACCTACTCTGGAAATTAACCACGAGCAACACCGTTTTAAGTATCGCCCTGATTTCAGCCAATTAAAGATTAGCCAAGAGACTGGCTGTGTAATTGTTTCCCGTCCCTGTAATCCCACTGGCAATGTCCTAACCGATGAAGAAGTAATCAAAATTTCGGAAATGGCTGCACCCTTCAATGTGCCAGTGTTGATTGACGCAGCTTATGCTCCACCCTTTCCAGCACTGAACTTTACCGAAATGACACCAGTCTTTCGAGACAATATCATCCACTGTCTGAGTTTATCAAAAGCTGGACTACCTGGGGAACGGGTTGGTGTAGCAATTGGAAATCCGGAGCTAATTAGCATTTTAGAATCCTTCCAGACCAATCTTTGTATTCATTCGGCTCGCTATGGACAAGCTATTGCCGCAAAAGCGATCGCATCTGGAGCGCTCCCTGAGATTGCCACTAATGTGATTCGCCCCCACTACCAGCAAAAGTTTGTGACCCTTGAACTGACATTAGACAAATTCATGCCCAAAGACTTGCCTTGGTTCTTGCATCGGGGTGAAGGAGCTATCTTTGCTTGGTTGTGGTTACAGGATTTGCCAATTACTGACTGGGAACTGTATCAACAGTTGAAGCAGGTGGGTGTGATTGTCGTGCCTGGCAGTACATTTTTCCCCGGCTTACGAGAAGACTGGTCTCACCAGCAACAGTGCATTCGCATCAGCCTTACGGCTACTGAAGAAGAAATTGAAATCGCCATGCAGCGTTTAGCAACATTGGTCGAGGAAGTCTATCGGATGGGGTCAAGTTAGTGTTTCCTAGCAGGTGTTGTGATAATCTAACACCGTTCCAGAGTAATTGTTCGATGAGTACTAATTAAATAATATTCCCATTATAACAGATGGAACAGCAGCAGCTAGCACAAGTGTTGGAAACTGGCGATATAGGGGAGTTGCTAGGCATTATTAACCAGCCTAACTTGCTCACAACCCTTGACTCTACACAGATGTGTAGGATTATCAAGGGACTTGGGCAAGTAGTGGAACAACAAACTGCTCAGTTAAATCAGGTTAATCAGCAATTACAACCGGAAATTACCAACTGTAAGCAGGCTCAGGAGAAATGGCAACAGGGTGATCAGCAATTGGAATACCAATTTCAAAAACAGACAACAGAATTGTCCGAAGCTAATCATCAGCTGCGACAAGCAAAAGAGCAACTAGAGGCAGTTTTGGATGCTGTACCGGGAGCGGTGTCTTGGATTAGTGCTGATGGTCGATATCTTGGGGTTAACCGACATCTGGCTCAGAGCCTGCAATTACCTCCAGAGACTTTTGTCGGTCAAGAGTTGGGTTTTCTGGAGAGCAGCCCTCAGTTTGTTGACTTTATGGGTCAGTTTCTCGCCTGTGGGGACTCAGGATCTTCCCAGGTGGTTGAGCTCAAAGTGAAAAATTCTTCGAGATATTATCTAATTGCCGCTCAGAAGTACCAGCAAGGTGCTGCAGCCGTGTGTGTAGGGATTGATATCACCGAGCATAAACAGGCAGAATTAGCTCTACAACAGCTCAACCAGGAACTAGAACTGAGAGTCGAACAACGGACTTCTGACCTACAGAACGTCAATGAACAACTTCGCAAAAGTGAGGAACAATTTCGCCTGATTTTTAAACTATCTCCCATGGGTATGGCAATTACCAGCACTGATAACTCCGTGCTAAAGGTTAATCAAGCCTTTTGTGACACGGTTGGTTACACAGCCGAGGAACTGGGGCAGAAAAAGGCTACAGATATTATCTACCCCGATGATTTCACAATTAACCTTACCCCGAATCAAGAGTTGTGGCCAGGAAGAACATCCCACTTTCAGATGGAAAATCGCTTACTGTCGAAAGATGCTAGAGTGATCCATGTTTTGACCAAGAAAGCAGTTTTAGTCAGGGATGCTCAAGGTAAGCCCCGAAAATTTCTGTATCAAATTGTAGATATCACCGAACGCAAGCAAGCGGAAAATCAAGTTAGAGCCTCTCTAACCGAAAAAGAGGTTTTGCTCAAAGAAATTCATCACCGGGTCAAAAATAACCTGCAAATTATTTCTAGCCTACTCCGCCTACAGTCGAGGCAAGTTGAAGATCCACAAGCATTAAGTTTGTTCAAAGATTCCCAGCATCGGGTTCAATCTATGGCTCTGATTCACCAGCAGCTGTATCAATCCCCAAATTTAGCCCAGATTAATTTCGGAAAATACATTCAAACCTTAACCAATAACTTGTTCCGTTCCTACGGGATTAACCGACAGACAATCGCCCTCAATATTGAAGTTACCACAGCTCCCTTAACCATTGATGTAGCTATTCCATGTGGGCTAATCATCAATGAATTGGTGTCTAATTCACTCAAATATGCCTTTCATGAACATAAAGAGGGTAAGATTGAAATCAGTCTAAGTTCAGATCAACAGGGTCAGCTAATCCTTACGGTAAGTGATAATGGTATTGGTTTACCGGACAATTTAGACTTTCAATCCACTAAATCCCTTGGTTTGAGTATTGTTCGTAACTTGACTGCACAACTGGGGGGTAACATCATCCTTGACTGTAGGCAAGGCACTAGATTAAAAATAAACTTTCCCCATTCACTGGATCTCTAGGGCAAGTCGAGCATGACCAAGAAAAAAATCCTAGTTGTTGAAGATGAAACACTTGTGGCTATGGATATCAAGAATAGCCTCAAACTTTTAGGGTACATGGTTCCTGCTGTGGCTGTATCTGGAGAAGAAGCAGTTAGAAAAGCTGAGGAAATCCAACCGGATTTAATCCTGATGGATATTCGTCTGAAAGGGGAAATAGATGGAGTGACTGCTGCAAGGCTGATTAGGACAAAATGGAATATCCCAGTGGTCTATTTGACTGCCTATAGCGATGAGCTCACCCTAGAAAGAGCTAAGATAACCCAACCCTTTGGTTACCTTCTGAAACCATTTGAGGAAGAAGAACTGCGAGTTACCATTGAAATTGCCCTTTCTCGCTTTCAAGCAGAAGCAAAAATCCGTCAAGCACTAGTAATAGAACAGGAGCTTAGAGAGCAAAAATCTAGCTTTGTCTCTATTGTTTCCCACGAATGTCGTACACCTTTGAGTAAAGTTATCCTAGCTACTGAATTGTTAGAACGCTATAGCAAACATTTGGTCAAAGATAAACATCGCAAGTATTTTGAACAAATTAAAGGCTCTATCCAAGATATGAGACAACTCTTGGATGAAATTATATTTATTGAAAAAGCAGAAGGAAACAAGCTAACTTTTAACCCAACTCCAATTAACCTAGTAGAATTCTGCTCTGATTTGATAGAGCAGATGCAGTTGGCTACCGGGGGGATCCATAGGATTATTTTTACTCCTCAAGGTAATATTCCTGATGCCTATATGGATACCCAACTCCTTCGATATATTTTCAATAACTTGCTATCCAATGGGATTAAGTATTCTCCTGAAGGGGGAACGGTAGAGTTTCAGTTAACCGTGGAAGGTAACTGGGCAATTTTTAAAATAACAGACTCGGGAATTGGTATTCCCGAACAAGAGCTTTCTCACCTGTTTGAACCTTTCCAGCGAGCTAGCAATGTTGGAGATATTCCTGGTACAGGTCTAGGATTATCGATTGTTAAAAAGAGTGTAGAGCAGCACCGTGGCCAAATTTTGGTAGATAGCCAGGTTGGTGTAGGAACTTTGTTTACCGTTAGACTACCCCTGTCGAGTCAGGATTGGGAGTAAGCTGGTCTTCCTTTGAATGCCATGGTTATGACAGCAGGGGAGCAGGGGCAGACTTGATCTAACTTCATAATACAATTTATGCATTTAATTTATGCATTTTTTTAATTAAAATCAGTATTTAGTAACAAAATATACAAAATTTTAGCAATACTTTAAATTAATTTATCAACATCAAGAGTAGTGACATCAGAGGCTCTGGACAAAACTTCTGGCAATTGAGCAAAAGGCAACGAGGGAACAGCTATGACCAGCGCAGCTAAGCCAGCCGCAAAATTGAACAAATTTGAGAAATTCAAGGCAGAGAAAGATGGTCTTGCCATTAAAGAACAAATAGAAGAATTTGCCAGAATTGGCTGGGAAGCAATAGATCCAGATGACCTACAGCATCGGCTGAAGTGGATGGGTGTCTTTTATAGACCTGTCACTCCAGGCAAGTTCATGCTAAGGATGCGGACACCCAACGGCATTCTCAACAGCACTCAGATGCAGGTACTAGCTGAGATAGTGCAGCGCTATGGTGAAGATGGTAGTGCTGATATCACGACCCGCCAAAACATCCAGTTGCGAGGTATCCGCATTGAAGACATGCCTGATATTTTCCGCAGGTTCGAGCAAGTTGGCTTAACTAGCGTCCAATCCGGTATGGACAATGTCCGCAATATTACTGGTTCTCCCATGGCGGGGATAGATCCCGATGAATTAATTGACACTCGGGATCTTGTCCAAAAGGTACAGGACATGATCACTAATAACAGCCAAGGGAATTATGAGTTTACTAACTTGCCCCGTAAATTCAATATTGCTATTGAAGGGGGTCGGGATAACTCAGTCCATGCTGAAATTAATGATATTGCCTTCGTGCCTGCGTACAAAGATGGACAACTAGGCTTGAATGTACTCGTAGGTGGCTTTTTCTCGGCCAAGCGTTGTGAAGCTGCTGTTCCCCTCAATGCTTGGGTACTGCCTAATGATGATGTGGTTGACTTGTGTCGTGCTATACTAGAAGTTTATCGCGACGAAGGCTCGCGGGCGAATCGGCAAAAATCCCGGATGATGTGGTTGATTGATGAGTGGGGGATTGACAAGTTCCGCGAGGAAGTCAGTAAGCAGTTTGGTAGAGAACTCCCTACGGCTGCTCCTCACGATGAAATAGATTGGGAAAAACGAGACCATATCGGTGTCTTTGCCCAAAAGCAACCAGGTCTGAATTATGTGGGTTTACACGTTCCGGTTGGTAGGCTGTATGCTCAGCAGATGTTTGATCTGGCACGGATGGCTGAGGCTTATGGCAGTGGCGAAATCCGCCTCACGGTTGAGCAGAATGTGATTATTCCCAATATTCCGGATGCTAATCTCGACGCTTTCTTAGCTGAACCCCTCTTGCAGAAATTTACCCTTGAGCCCAAACCTCTAGAACGGCTTCTAGTATCTTGCACAGGAGCCCAGTTCTGCAATTTTGCTCTGATTGAAACCAAAAATCGTGCCTTGGCAATAGTTCGGGAACTCGAAGAAAAGTTAGATATACCAAACCCAGTGCGGATTCATTGGACAGGTTGTCCCAACTCTTGTGGTCAACCCCAAGTAGCTGATATTGGTTTGATGGGAACTAAGGTGCGTAAAGACGGTAAGTCTGTTGAAGGAGTCAATATTTACATGGGTGGCAAAGTTGGCAAAGATGCTAAACTGGGCGAGTGTGTGCTCAAAAGTGTGGCTTGTGATGACTTACCAGAAGTCTTGAGCAATATACTGATCGAGAATTTTGGAGCAAAATCCCACTAGGTTAGTGCTTAGTTGGACATCATCGCTAATTCCTCATAACTGTTGTCAAAGATTAATGGTTAATGGTTAGGTAATGGTGAAAACTTAGTTTTCCATTTTCCATTGTCCATTAATCGGAAACGACAATATGGAGCGCCGCAAGTTTCTCAAATACATCGGCTGTGCCACGGTAGGATGTGGCTTTAGTGCTTGTAGTTCAAATAATCTATTCGATTTCCCAAAACGCGATCGCTCCTCTGAGCCCACTCAACGACCTCCAGCTAGCTTTGGTAAGTTAGAGAAAACTAACCTCACCATTGGCTTTGTTCCTGTAACTGACTGTGCTCCTTTAATCATTGCCAAAGAAAAGGGCTTCTTTCAGCGTTATGGTTTGAATGTGGCTCTTAAGAAATATCCTGACTGGTCAGCGGTTCACAAAGACTTACTATCATGGGGTATAGATGCCTGCGTTGCCTTGTTTGGATTGCCAATGCTCACCAATTTTGGTTCAGCCAAGGCACCAGTGATATCTCTAATGATGCTCAATCGCAATGGCGCTGGAATCACTTTTTCCAAAAAAGCTTGGCAAGGTGCTATTCGTCCTTCAACGGAATACTATAATTTCCCAGATTTTGCCAACTCCTACAGGAAATACATTAGACGATTAACCGAGCCCCTAAAAGTAGGGATAGACTTGACCAACTCCATGGCAAACTATACCCTTCTCTACTGGCTATCAGCTATGGAGATTAATCCCGAGAAACAGATTAAGCTAATCGAGTTTCCACCATCTCAAATGGTATACAAACTTCAAGCTGGGATAGTAGATGGCTACTGTTTAGATGAGCCCTGGAACCAAAGAGCAGTTGTAGACCAGGCTGGATTTACGGTTTATGTAAGTCGGGATATTTGGAAAGGTCATCCAGGAAAAATACTAGCAACCATGGGACCTTGGGCAGAAAAACATCCCACAACCGCCCGAGCCTTAGTAGCGGCTGTTTTGGAAGCTTGTCAGTATTGTGACCAACTAGAAAATCGCCAGTCAATTGCTCAGATTATATCTAGGAGCAAATACATCGACACTAAAGTAAGCTATCTGGAAGGTTCTTTACTGGGCAACTATAATTATGGTGGCTTTGACCAGAAAGACCGATTTGAATCAATCCCTGATTTTAATTTATTTCACTTCCAAGATACAGACTATCTGAAAAAGCCCAATCATGCTAATTATCCTTGGCGCTCCCATGGTGTTTGGTTGCTAACCCAAATGATTCGCTGGCGTCATATTAACCGACGTCAATATCCCAAGGATGCGGATAAAATTATCGACCGGGTTTATCCAGTGAAAATTTATGAAGAGGTTGCCAAGGCGTTGAAAATCGATCTACCTAGTGAGCGTATGAGGCTTGAACCTGCTGATGTGTTTGTGGATCAAAGAGCATTTGACCCTAGTCAGCCAGTTAATTACCTCAATGGTTTCGATATCCGAGCTGATCGTTCTCAGTTAATCGGCTTGGCTTAACTTAGGAATAAACCTCAATTCATTCGAAAATTAAGCAACACCCCAATTTTCTGGCTCTGATGTAACCATTGAATATAAATTATGCATTTAATTCATCACCAGAAATAATTTGTAACAAATCATACGAAACTTATGTTTCAGGGGTGTAACTATTAGTACCTGAACAATAGTATTAAGTTAACCTCAGAAAAGTAGTATCTATGGGCGAGTACTTTAGCAATCAATTCCGAAAGAATTACCCTAAACCAACAGCATTAGTGATAAAAGCTGAACGTTTGGGTGGATTTAGT
>NZ_JAAHFV010000286.1:0-8423 GCF_010672755.1 Moorena sp. SIO1F2 | reverse complement strand
GACTATAAGGTCTAAACTAAACTACCATAAGCGGCTGCCGTTTTCCTATGCCTTGCTTCCCTAACCACAGAGCACATCGGGCTGGTTAATAATAGCCTGCTTTATCAACTCCTCAGGTAGTAGAAAGAAGATTTTTGTTTCTACTGTCTTATTATGGGGCATCCTCACCGTAGGCATATGCTTGATTCTTGGTCATCAGCTTTTCAGCAGATCAACCAGTCCACTTGCTTAAAAAATGACATTTTCCAAGTAGAGGTTGGTCTGTCCTTTTTCGCCCAGCGTGCGCTTAGCGGAAGCTTTTTCAGGTTCTTTCCCTGGAGTTTCCTTGTACCTTATGGTACCGATACAATTATTTTGACACTCCCCGCTCGCCCAGAGACGGGGATTCTTGGCTCAACGATTCCCCTTGCCATGACAGGTTTTCACCAAGCACAGATAAGGCCAAATCTCCCCGGAGACGAAACCTTAGAGAGGGTCGCCTTTATAGTCAGCAGGCTATGCAGATGCATGGTTAAATCTTTTTTAATAAGGTGACCCTCTCTTACGGTAACTTCAAACCCAGCGTTTGGATCATTGATCCAGGTTCCGGTGTGCCGGAAACGAAACCTTAGTAGAGTGGAGCCTTAGTTAATAAGTTTTGACCCTTTTTATCATAGCCAGTCCCCTGTAAAGGCGACCCTCTACTTACGGTAACTTCAAACCCCACCGTACCTTGTTTAGAATGGGAGACAATCAACTTTAATACAATATCTACCTTATTCGTTTCATAGACTCCCAGATCGTTAGACGAAACCGAGGTGCATGTATCATTCTTTTAACAGGTTTTTACGTCGTCTATTTATATTCAGGCAAGTTGGTTGTCTCACTTCCTATTATATAGGACAGCGCTAGTTTAGGGATTACCGACAACAGAAGAAAAAAATATCCATTGACGCATAAATTCGTCAAGCAAGGTTATATCCCCCGGATAAATCACGGGGGCTTTACCCATAACGTCGGTAACAGATTCTTACAAGCTCACGTGCCAAAAAAATCTTCAAGGCTCGCCCCACACGGTCGTTTTTCATCCCCGCTCGCTTAGAGACGGGGGTTTCAAACTCGCAGGATTTTCTGTAAGAAGGATTACTTCTTTACGGTGCGACCCCGCGCTTTTAAAAAGCGCTAGGGAACACGCACTAAGAGGTGGCTTTCTTTGGTTTGTGAGTAGATACCTCTTCAGATTCAGACTCTTCATCCACCTGCTTAAGATGGATATGCTTGTAGCCCAGTTTAATTTCAAACTCATCACCAGGCTCTAATCCCATGGCATGAGTGTAGGTTGAACCAATAACAATTTGACCATTTTTATGGACACTCACACGATAAGTCGGTTCACGCCCCCGACCATCTTTTGTGCCTTCTGGATCCAGGGGAACACCCTTGGCTCCTAAAACCGCATCATAAAAATCTGTTAAATTGACGCGGGTCTGGTCTGTTTTAGTTATAGTGTAATAGCCGCAACGCTTGGCTGTCTCTCGGCGAGGCAAGTGTGATAGCTCTTTTACTTTTTGAAGTAATGCTTTACCAGTTAGGGGAGTAGTTGAAATCTCTGGCATAATCTCACGAGATATCCTTTAAACTTCAGAGTGGTCAAGATCATTAATGGCCAAACTTTGGCTCTATTAAAAATATATCGTTAAATCTATCTCAGTTGACAAGATATTTTGGATCATTTGTTTAAATCTTTACGTATTTCAATAATAACAGATCAGACAATCTCTGCCTAAGCCTTTAGGGGCAGTAAGATGATAACTATGAAAATAATCCAGGAAACATACCAATAGGATTGCACTCTTACACCAGAAGTCAACTAGCGAGGGGTATTGCTTCCCTAGGGACTACTCAAACAAGTATGGCCTAATTATCAAGAGTAACTACTTACCTCAACAGTAGTCCTGTTGCTCATATCATCCCTTAACCTTACCGATTATCCTTGTATATGTTGGAATACTCAAGAGCTTAGTTTTATGCAAGTTGATTTTAAAATCATTCGACAGACTCAAAACACTGCGCCACTACTCCAGACTTATAGGCTGGATGTCCAGAAAGGAAACACGATTCTGGAATGCTTGAATCGTATTAAGTGGGAACAAGATGGTACTTTAGCTTTTCGCAAAAATTGTCGCAACACGATTTGTGGTAGCTGTGGCATACGAATCAATGGTCGCTCGGCTTTGGCCTGTAAGGAAAATGTGGGCAATGAATTGGGCAAGCAACAGCTGCCAGATGACTCTAAAATCCCGGAGATTACTATAGCACCTCTGGGTAATATGCCAGTAATCAAGGATTTAGTCGTTGAGATGAGCAGCTTCTGGGATAACTTAGAAGCTGTTGATCCCTACGTCAGCACTGCTGCTAGGAAGATTCCCGAACGGGAATTTTTACAGAGTCCTGAAGAGCGATCGCATTTGGCTCAGGCAGGTAATTGTATCATGTGTGGTGCCTGTTATTCTGAGTGTAATGCCAAAGAAGTTAATCGAGATTTTGTCGGTCCTCATGCCTTGGCTAAAGCACAGCGTCTGGTGGTAGATTCCCGTGATAATACCACGGAAAATCGTTTGGAGAAATATAACGAAGGAACAAAAGGAGTCTGGGGTTGTACCCGCTGTATGATGTGTAATGCGGTTTGCCCGATGGGTGTGGCTCCTATGGATCAAATCGGTAAGATTAAACAGGATATTCTTGAAGGCATTGAGACCTATGATAGTCGTCCAATCCGCCACCGCAAAGTCCTAATTGATTTAGTCAAAGAGGGAGGCTGGATTGATGAGCGTAAGTTTGGCTTGCAGGTGGTTGGTAACTCATTTCGAGATATCCAAGGTTTGGCGAGCCTAGGACCACTGGGATTACGAATGCTAGTTAGAGGTAAGTTTCCCTTGAGCTTTTCTCCATCAGCAGGCACATCACAAGTGCGATCGCTAATTGAATCGGTAAAAAATTTGGAGTCTGAAGGATCTGATCAGTCATGAGTTCTGAAACACCCAATTCTAGTGAATCGTCTCAGGAGTCTTTTAACCAACCTGAACCAGCTTTTGGTTGGACTCCCTATGCTGAGCAAATCAATGGCAGGTTTGCCATGGTTGCCTTAGTTTGTATCGTGTTACTGGAGTTGCTCACTGGTCAAGGTTTGTTGACTTGGCTGGGTCTACTCTAAGGAATTTCCAACTACTATATAATGATCCCGAGCTTGAGATTTATTTGCTCTTACAATCAGGATTGTTGACGGTTGACGGTTGAACGCGCACGTGTGGCCGAAAGGCCAAGGTTGACGGTTTACTACCTCTGTTGGGATTTCCTCCTTGCCCTGACCAGCCAATTGTTGCGGCTACACAAATGTAGAGACCTAGCATGCTAGGTCTCTACAAAACTCTGGGCAATGAAAAGCTAATTAAACTGGAGTATTGCACCCGGATTGGCTATTAGTTGTGTTAATTAGATAGATTTTGGACCGCTGCTATACGAAAGTAGGCATTCTACAGAAAAGTCTACAGATTCAAGCTGTCTTACCATTGGGGAAAGAGCTATGGGGCTTTGGATTTGCTATCTGGCCATGACTTCCTGCTCGGGGAAGGTCTTGCTGAGCCATAACTTCGCTGATGTATATTTCCTGCTGAGGCAGTGGGATCACAATCCCCTCTTCTTCAAATCTTTCTTTTATAATTCGGCTGATGTCACAATAGGCTGTCCAGTAATCCTCTTTCTTAGTATAGGCCATAAACCAAATATTAACAGCATATTCAGCCAATTCCCCAGTGTCAATCCAAGGTGCAGGGTCTTCTAATACTAAAGGATGAGAGTTGGCAATATCCTTAAGAACTTGGATCGCTTGAGTAATACTATTGCTATAGCTGATCCTTACCGTGAGAAACATAGCGCGGACGGGGCTACTGGTTTCATTCTCAATAACGTTACCCCAGATTGAGTTGTTTGGCACGATAATGATTTTATTTTCATAAGTCTTGATGGTGGTGCAAACTAAGTTGACATCCTTAACCGTACCTTTTACCCCAGCTACTTCAATCATATCGCCCACGTCAAAAGGTTTATAGAGCAAGATCATTAACCCATTGGCAAAGTTACCGAGGGTATTTTGGAAAGCAAACGCTACCACAAAACCAGCAGCTCCAATCATGGCCATTAGTGGACCAATACTTACCTCTAGGGCAGTGATCCCTAAAAGAAGACCCACCAAAAATAATCCTTGGCGGGTTATCCTAACTACGAACTGACGCAGCATAGCTGACATATTCGGGAACATCCACAAAGATTTCTCGAGGACTTTCCCTATAATCAGGGAGAGGATGCTAAAGCCAGCGACAATTCCTAAAAATTTGCCAATGTTATTCGCCCAGCGCAGACCTCCTTCTTTAGACTGGAGCCAGCCGACGATGGTAATCCAGGTTCCTTCAGTGTCAGTGACGTCTACCTTAATCCCACTGATGGCATCGATGTATTTGTCGTACAACTCAACATCACCGCCTTTAGTTTCCAGCTCTTCAAGTACGACCTCAAAGCGATCGCTTAAAGCAGTGCGTTCCTCTCGCAGTGTAGTCATGTTGACCAGAACTTGCTTTTTAACTTCGGTCTTGGCCTCGACCGCTTCTTCTAGGTTTTGTTTGGCTTGGTCAATTCCCTGTTGAGTCTTTTTCTGCTGTTGTTCATCAGTAACAATTTTATTGCTAATTGTCCCAATCTTCTCTTGAACCTTAGCAACATCCTCGTTTGAGGTTTTGGCTTTATCTTTCTCCGTTTCAGTACCTTCAACTGCTTTATCAATCGCCCCTTGCAAAGTTTGATCTTGCTTGGTCTTTTCCTCTTCTTTGACTGCTTCTTCTACTGACTCCTGAGCTTTTTCGAGAGCTTCTTGTGCATCTTTAGCAGCTTCTAAAGCTTTAACGCGATCCTCCGGCGATCCCTCAGTCTCTATTTTTTGCTTAGTGTCTGTCGCTTCCTCAAGAGCCTCTTTGGCATCTTCTAGGGCATCAACAGCTTCTTTAGTTTGTTGAAGCTCTCGATTTTTGCGCTTGACAGCAATTTCAGCATCGCTAAGTTCTTTAACTTTAGTTTTAAGCAAGAACATCCACGCCTCAGCTTCACCATCCAGCTCATCCTTAGTCAAAGGCTTGAGCATTAGCTCTAGCTCCTCAATCGGAATAGTTGGATCGTCAGTGGTAACGGCTTTCTCTAAGATTAAATTAGTGGTCTGTTTCGCTTGGACCGGTAACCACCATGCCCCAACCATTAAGAGACTGCCAAATAAAATGCTAATTTTCTTTTGTCGGTAACGAATCATTGGTTTTTCGTGTTAATAAGACGTTAATGAAGATTTAACCTGTATAGTTTGGTTCACTGTTGAGTGTTAACCAATGAAGATGTAACCTGTATAGTTTGGTTCACTGTTGAGTTTTAACCGTTGACTGTCAACAGTTGCTCCCCCCATTACCCCCGAAGATCGGCAGAGCTGTTTCATTTTCGATTTAGACTGAGGGGGGCAGAGCAGTAGAGCAGCGGAGCCTAATTTTCGGCAAATATTCGGATTTTGACAGAATTTATCCCTTTATAATTCTCTCTATCTAACCCTAAAATGAAGATCCCGGGGGCAGTCAATAGTTAACGTTTAACAGTCAACAGTCAACAAGGTATAGATAGCCTTTTATTGGTTTAAATCGAGCCATGTCCTTATTGTTGCCCAATATTTTTCATCAATAAACATCTTGAACAAAAATTTTGCAAAATCTTTGCTGAATACCGACTCCGCTTTGATCATATCTTTATTTCCCTGGCTGATAATTAATTTTTCATGGCTGCCATCATCCATAGCTTAGTTATCGGTAATGGTAGATTTACCAGCCGTATTTGGTATAATATGCTTCTGTAAAACTCGGTAAAACCCTTTATTTTTACTGGGCTGTATTCTTAACAATTCGTTGAATGCTCCTAGAGAAACATAATACTATCAAATCCGGTTGAATAACTTACTTCCTGGTGAGTATAGCAGGGGGAGCAGGAATCCTCATAAGGGTAGGTTTTTAACTTTGACCTCAGGTGTGGGGTGAGGTGTGGGGTGAGGTGTCGGGTGTGGGGTGAGGTGTCGGGTGTGGGGTTTGTCGTTAAAAATCATCATTGTCTTGATGCAATAGCGAGTAGGGAAAACCACGGCAATAGCGAGTGGGGGAAACCCCCGTGAGGCCACTGCATCGCTTCTTCGTTGTTTTCCTTTTCCTCTGATGAGGTTAAGTCCCATGTTTTACCCAAATGTAAAAAACCTACCCCTGTGAGGAGCAGGAATCCCCCCTAACCCCCCTTAGTAAGCAGGGCTGTTTCATTGTCGATGTCAAAATTTTTTCTGAGGTTTTGAAACCGCCTTGGAGTAACGGAATCACCCTTTTTTTGTCTGATTAAGTATTTTAACCTGAAAAAAGTCGTTAAATTCTCTAAGCGCAAAAAGCTTGGGCAACGGAATAAAAAACCGAATGATATCACCAAAACAAAAAGCGCTCGCCGAGAGTGTAAAATAAAAGCTAACGCTATTTAATCAAAAAAAGTTTATCTATGAATAGCCTAATTCAAGCCCTCAAAAAAGTATTTGAAGTTACCGTATAACAGGGTCGCCTTATCACAAATAATCAACCCTTTTATGCGTAACCTATCACCCATGCGACCCTTTTAAAGGTTTCGTATCCGAAGGACTTTCGTCAACTCCAAGGACAACGGCATCCTTGATAAAGGGTTTTATTAATTATCATTATCGAACTTAGGCAAGGATATACTAGGTATATATCTTTAGAAAATTTATATAAATTTAATCAAGATTTGTTATTTAATAACTTAAATAGTTTCCAGGATATAGTTACTTATTACTAAACCATTCGACCAGTGATGCTAGGAGTAAATTTATCAAATTTGTGAAAAATTTTTCATCAGTGGGCAAGTCAGTTTGCTTTTTATAAATCCTTAAGATATTGGATAGCTACTGATGGGATATAAATATTAAGGTTAAAATATGTCACAATAATTCAATTATTTTTTTTAATTGTGGTAATCTTTTATTGATTTAGTCAGGAGTTAGGGTTAGTTTTAAATTTAAATCGTTTCTCTTGGTACGCGTTCACGCTTAGCTTTGAAAAAGCGCGGGGTCGCACCGCTTGAGAATAATAAAAGTTCATAAATCCACCAAGTCCAAGAAGCTATAAAAACTTGCCCCCTTCAGAATCAAGTATTTACTCTGGATGCTATCCACTGCCAAAAACAAACCACCTTTGATATTATAAACTCCAATAATCATTATCTTATTGCCGTTAAAAAGAATCAAAAAAAACTCTATTATTATCTAGAATATGTGAGTAATCATCAAACCCCAATTACAGTTAATCGAACGATTGACAAGAGTCATGGCAGACAAATTGAGCGCATTACTTCAGGTGCGACCGGTCGCACCTGTTGAATATATTTGGTTAAAAACTAAAAATTTATTAATAAAATTTTGGGATAAATTACGGTAATTTGCGTTAGTTAAGTGGTTATTTACTTTTTTTATTCAAAGAGAAGTTTTTGATTTTAATAAACTTCATAAGTATGGTTTGTTGCAAAAAAAATAATAGGAAATAAACGATTAATTAAGCCAAGTTGATTTTTACGAATCATTTAGTACTGCTATAATTGGATACATTACTTGATTTTATTTATGGGGGGGTGACATCCACGCTAAAATCCTTACTGGGTAATAATTTCAGCCCATCAGTTATAAAAAGATAGATGCTGTTTTGGGCTGACATTGGATGTAGTTATAAGGGTTTGAGCTTCCAGAAAATGAAAGGAGGGTCAATTGGCTGTATCAAGCCATAGCTCATTGGCATCAAAGCCTTATATAGTAATGTTTTTAGGGCTCATGTTACCCCCTCAGATTTTATTTAAGGTTTTATCTATAAGTTTAGCATACTAGATACTGAAGAACCCCCAATCCTTATTATTTCGTTTAAAGTGAACGCATTTGTGAATCATTGCAAACATCTCAAAGCTAGTGATGGACTTGCTTCGCAATTCCTGGAGATGTCTATTTTCCAAAAACAAACTTCAACCTAACTAAGCCATGTTCGACGATCTGCTCTCAGCCTTAAAAAGGCTAGATAAATTACTAGAGCAAGCAGTAATAACAGCACAAGCTGTCTACGGTTCAGAAGCAGCTACTGACCCTTATCGAGGTCTTCGTATTAATCGCGATCAGGTCAAGCAACTCCTAGATCGTGAACCAGGGATACCTTTGTTTGCAGTAGATGCAGAAAAAACTGAGTCCGATCAGACTAACAATACACCATTAAACTGGCTGAAACAGACTTTCGGTTTGTCTGAATTTGATTTAGACGTGATGTTGATTGCCCTGGCTC